>DATBXG010000430.1:0-2809 GCA_036514415.1 Paraburkholderia sp. | reverse complement strand
CCTGGGGGAGCGGAACTTCGCGCTCCTCTGCGTTGGCGCCGCTCGCGCCATCGACGCGGATGCGCGCGCGATCGGGCCGCAGCGCGTTGAGGGCGCGGATCGCGTCGGTCGTCTGGCGCTTCGCGCGCGCTTCGAGCCACTTGCCGAAGCGCACGAGCGTGATGACCACCGCCGAAGCCTCGAAGTACAGATGCGCCATATCGCCGGGATGCGCGAGCATCGCGTAGACGCTCACGCCATATGCGGCCGAGGTGCCGAGCGCCACGAGCAGATCCATGTTGCCCGCGCCGGCGCGCACGGCCTTCCACGCGGCGCGGTAGAAGCGCGCGCCGAACACGAACTGCACGACGCCGGCGAGCGCGAGCTGCGCCACGGCGGGCAGCATCCAGTCGAAGCCGAGCCAGTGGCCGAACATCGGCAGCACGAGCGGGGCCGTGAGCACCGCCGGGATCAGCACGGCGTGCCATTCGCGGCGCGCCGCGTCGCTGGCGGCGGCGCTTTTCGCGGTGGAAGGGGTGTCTTCGTCGGCGGCGAGCGGCGCCGCCTCGTAGCCGGCCTTCTTCACGGCGGCGACGAGCTGGTCCTGCAATTCGCCCGTGAGCGGCGCGCGCAGGTTGACGGTGGCCTGCTCGGTGGCGAGATTCACGCTCGCGCCGGCCACGCCGGGCACGCGTGCAAGCGCTTTCTCGACGCGGTTCGCGCACGACGCACAGGTCATCCCGCCGATGGCGAACGTGGCGGTTTCCGTGGCGACGGGCACGGCTTCGTAGCCGGCCTTTTCGACGGCGGCGACGAGCGTTGCGGGCGCAACGCTGCCGCTCGCTTCGACGGTGGCTTTTTCCGTGGCGAGGTTGACCGAGGCGCGTGTGACGCCCGGCACCCTGGCAAGCGCCTTCTCGACGCGCGTGGCGCACGAGGCGCACGTCATGCCGTGGATCTCGAGTTCGGCCACGGCGGCTTCGGTGCGCTCTGCTACAAGGGGTTCGTTCATGAGGGGGGTGCGAACACTGGGGGTGATCAATGTTACGCAGTATCTACGTTCCCATCATGGGAAGGTCAAGGGCTGCGGCATTGCGTCTCTTTCGTGACAGATTGGAGTCCGCTGCGCAAGCGGCGCGGCTGCAAGGCAATATTCCGCGCTGTAGTCTTTTCAGGCCCATGCGCGAGCGATACGATACTTACCGGCGGCATTGGCGCCACGCCACGCGCATTTCACCACGGCCCTGGGGGGGCCCGCGCGGGGGAGCTGGTGGCCGGTCGACGTCACTTCATGGACCGCCCGCATCGCATACAACGAAGAAATGACAACAATACATCGAGAATTCTCCTGGCACCGTAGGTGCTCCGCGCTTGCATGCCTTGCCCTGATCGCCGGATGCGCCTCGGCGCCGGACAGCGTGGCGCCGAAGAGCAACGGCTGGATGAAGGACGAAGTCGCCGACTCCTACGTCTTCGGCTATCCGCTCGTGCTGATGGACGTGTCGCGCGAAGCCGCCACGGGCAGCAGGCCCGGACAGGCCGCGCCGAACACGCTGCGCCACGCGCAGTCGTTGCCGCCCGTCGGGGCCTCGAGCCCGCCCGAACCCAATCTGGACACGCTTGCCTCGAGTGGCTGGCTGGACGTATCCCGCGAGCCGGTGCTCGTGACGCTGCCCGACACGCATGGCCGCTACATGGACGCGCGCGCGCTCGATATGTGGACCAACGTGGTCTGGTCGACGGGAGCCGCACAAACCGGCGAGCATGTCAGCGGTCTGACGGCGCAAACGATTGCATTTGTTCCGGCAGGCTGGAAGGGCACGCTGCCCGCGCGCGTGAAGCGCGTGGAAGTGACGACGCGCTATGTGTGGTTCCTCGCGCGCATTCAGACGCGCGGCGGCGGCGACCTTGCGGCCGTGCGGCGGCTGCAGCGCGGTTTGCAGGTCACGCCGCTTTCCGGGTGGGACGATCGCGGCGCGCACGGCAAAGGCAGCGCCCGCGGCAACGAGCCCACCGGCGCGACGCAGAGCGGCGATCCGGTCGCGCCGGGCACGCCGTCCGCGCAGGTCGCGGCCCTCGACGCGAACGCCTTCTTCAACCGCCTCGCGCAGGCGCTGGAGGACAACCCGCCCGTGCCCGACGACGCGCATGCGCTCAAGATTCTCGGCGATATCGGCGTGCACCCGGGCGATCCGGCGCAGTTGCCCTCGGGGGCGAAGGACGCCGCGGTCGTGAAGGCGGGTCTCGCCGACGGCCGCGCGCGCGCCGCGACGCCGCCGTCCAATCTGCTGGCGGGCAACGGCTGGGTCTGGCTGGGCGACGACGCGGGCAACTACGGCCCCGACTACACGCTGCGCGCCTACGCGGCCTATACCTCGCCGGGTCTGGCGACCAGCCGCGACGAAGTGCGCGCGCGCGTGAGCAAGGACAGCGATGGCCACGCGCTCAACGGCGCAAACCGCTACACGATCCACTTCACGGCGAAGCAGCTGCCGCCGGTGCGCGGCTTCTGGTCGATCACGGCGTATACGGCCGACGGCGCGCTCGACGCCGACGCGCCCGTGCGCGTCGCGTTCGGCGACCGCAGCGGCGCGCGGCGCAACCGTGACGGGTCGCTCGACGTGCACGTGAGCGCCGAACGGCCGCGCGGCGGCGCGAACTGGGTGCCGGCGCCGCATGGCGACTTCCGTCTCGTGATGCGGCTCTACGCAGCGAAGCCGCAGGCGACCGACGGCAGCTGGCAGCCGCCTGCCGTCGAGCGGCAGTGACAGGCGCTCAGTAACGACCCCCAGTAACGCCCCATAGCGGCGGCGGGCGCCACCGACGTTCC
>DATBXG010000429.1:0-9498 GCA_036514415.1 Paraburkholderia sp. | reverse complement strand
GTGCCCATTGGGAGGACCGTAGGAACGGTCGGGGCTATGGCACGACGCACAGGACTGCTGACCGGAGCCCGAGAGCGCCGGATCGAAGAAAAGCTGCTTGCCGAGCTGCGCCATCGCCGAAAGCGGCGCGACAGGCGGGCGTTGCAGCACCACGGGATGCGGATTGGCGCCGGTCAGGTTCTCGACCACCTCGCCGACGGCATCGGGCACGTTCGCGGGAAACGCCACGGCATAGGCGCAAAAACCCAGTGCACCGACCGCGATCACGGCGGCGGCAGCGCGCAGGACGCGCCTCGCGGGGCTCGAAGCGCTGCGCGGTTGGGGAGAAGACGGTGCGGGCGAAGAGGAAAGCTCGGACATGATTCGATCTTTCTTTTGCGTTATTCCACGAGAAGGAGAGCCTTACGACGCGGGCGCCCGGCGAGTATGGACGCTGGCGCGCGCGGCGTAACAAGGCACCCGACGCCACAACGGCGCGAGGCCGGCCGCCGCCTGCCGTGAGGACGGACCCCATGCGCGATACAGCAGAACGAGGCATTACAACATCGCAAAATGACTACACAGCGACCGTTTAATTTCCAATAACTTTCGCTCTATTTCAAAATCGAAAGAATCATGCGGGGATTGCGGGCGGTTGCGTGTGGTTTGGCCCGGATCGGACCCGTTCGGCCCGGTAAGGCCCGGTCAAGCGTAGTTCGCCTGATTGCACTCCGTGCGGCGCGACCTATAACTGAAAGCGCAGCGCGGATGTTCTCTGCGCGCCCGCTCGCCCCTACTTCTTGCGCCGCGCCGCGCTGTGCCGCCCCCGAATGCGTGGGCGCGCTTCCCACTTGAGCAGTGAGCTAACACGTTCGGCAGCCGTGCGCTGCGCGCAGGCATCCCGACTTTCCAGATGAGCGTGCGAACGAGGCCATTCCGGCTCGATCGCGCGCGCCTTCGCCGAGCCACTAGCGCTCTGGTACCGCGCAGTTGCCCCCGAAGGTGCGCTCACGAACTCGAGAAAGGAGGTTGATATGACATTCCGCCTGGCGTTGATTGCCACATGCGTGGCGGCTGTAGCCGCCGTCGCGCCCGGCACGGCGCGCGCGACCGACGAACCCGTCCCGCAGGATCGCGCGCATCAGATGATGACCAACGACGCTGACGCCTCGGCCCAGGCCAGCACCGACATGTCGTACGGCGGCACGCCGGACACGCGCAGCGCCTCGGGCCATCGCACGGGCAAGATGTGCTGGCCGCGTCCCGATTGCGACGTGTTTTACGGGCACTGAGTTTGGGTCGCTGAGCCTGGATCGCTGAACCGCAGCCGGTGAACGAGAGCCGATGAACGGAGGCGGCGCGCAGATCCGCCGCCCTCCCCCTGCGGTGCGGCCGTTTCGTGCCGCTCGCTCGCCGGTTATTGCACGGCAGCTTGCAGCAGGCCCACCACGCGCTGCAGCGGTGCGAGGACCTCGGCATCGATGCCGTAGAGCGGGCCGAGCGTCTGCGAAACGTCGCGATAGTCGAGCCGCGTGTGTCCCTCGTTGTCTTCCCAGATCACCATGCGCAGCGGCAGCTCCACCGCCGCGTGCGGATTGGCCGCCATGACGGGCGTGCCCGCCTTCGGATTGCCGAACAGAATGAGGCGCGTGCGGCGCAGGCTGAGCCCGGAGGTCTCGGCCGCCTCGCGCTGGTCGACGTCGGCGAAGATCCGCGCGCCCGCCTTTGCCAGCGCGGCCTTCAGGCGCGCGATCGTCGTATCGAAATCGTGTGCGCTCTTGAACGCCAGAACGGACGAGGGATGTTGCCCGTATTCGGCCATGTCGAACTCCTCCTATGGCGCACGCCCCGCGCGAGATGCGCGACGCATGCAACGGCACTTTATCCCAGAATGCGCGGCGGATGAGCCTGGGTGGAGTATGGCCCGGCGTCAGGCGCGCGACTTCGTCGTGCCCGTCCGCCCTGCGGCATGCGGCACCGCGGCGTGACGCGCCCACGCGCGCCACCATGCCCAGGCGGCGCCCACCGAGAGCGCGGCGGCGATCAGCAGATTCACGCGCATGCCCGCGCCGATCGACGCGCGCCCTCCGATCATGGCGCCCGCAACGGCAACGCCTAGCGCCGCGCCAGTCTGCCGGGCGGCGTTGAGCACGCCCGCTGCGATCCCGGAGCGGCCTTGATCGACGGTGGCCATGAGCGCCGCCGTGGCGGCGGGCATGGCAAGGCTCGCCGCGAAGCCAATGGCTGGCAGCGGCAAGGCCAGCAAACCATAGCGCGCCGCGGGACCGCACGCCGCCGCGCCGAGATAACCCGTCGCCGCGAGCAGGCTCGCAAGCGCGACGAGCGCGCGCGGCCCGAGCCAGGACACGGCGCGCCGCGAAAGCAGACTGCCGACCGGCACGGCCACGGTGAGCGGCAGGAACGCAAGGCCGGCATGCAATGGCGCGTAGCCGCGCGCCTGCTGCAAATACAGACTGAGGTCGAACAGCAGTCCGTAGAACGTGAACGCCGAGATCATCGAGACCAGCACGGCCGCGCTGAACACCGGCTCGCGGAAGAAGCCGAGCGGCAGCATCGGCTGGGCGTGGTGCTTTTCGAGCGCTACGAAAGCGAGCGCCGCCGCGCCTGCCGCCACGAGCCCCATCACGACGAGCGGCGCATGCCAACCGCGCGAAGGCGCCTCGATGATGGCGGCATTGAGCAACGCCAGCGCCGCGATGGCCACCGCCTGGCCCGCGAGATCGAGCCGGCGCGGTGCGCCCGGGCGCGGCTGCGGGGCCACGCGTGCCGCCATGACGATGCCAGCGACGCACACGGGCACGTTGAGCAGAAAGATGCTGCGCCAGCCGACGAGCCCGATCAGCACGCCGCCCAGCAACGGGGCCGCCGCCATCGCGACGCCGCCCAGTCCCGCCCACACGCCGAACGCGGCCGCGCGCTCGCGCGCGTCCCTGCACGCGCCGTTGATGAGCGCCATCGAAGCGGGCACGAGCAGTGCGGCGCCCATGCCCTGGAGCACGCGCCCCAGCGTGAGCAGCGCGAGGCTCGGTGCTGCGCCGCACCATAGCGAAGCCACCGTGAAGACCGCGAGCCCGGCCATATAGACATGGCGCGCGCCGAGGCGGTCGCCGAGCGTGCCGCCCGAAAGCAACAGGCTCGCGAACGTGAGCGTATAGGCGTTCACCACCCATTGCAGTCCGGCCACGCCGCCGGCGAGGCTCGCACCGATGCGCTCGAGCGCGACATTGACGATCGAGGTGTCGAGGATCACCACGACATAGCTGATGCTCGTTGCCCAGAGCACCCGGCGTTGCTGTTCGCGACTGTGCGTCTGCATGGACTCTCCCGCTACGCCGGCGCACGCCCGGCACCGGCCACGAGCCCAGTATCGGGCGCATGGCCGCCGCGATGCTTCGATGCGTGTCGAAACATGCGACCATGCTCGCGCGCTACGCTATGTGCACGTACGGGAGAGACGCATGAATGAAATACACGTCCAGCCGAGGGTGTCCGCCACGGCCTTCCTGATCGCCGATCCCGCGCGGGCCTCGATGCTGATGGCGCTCGCCGACGGCCGCGCGCTGCCCGCCGGGGAGCTGGCCTACGCGGCCGGCGTGACCGCGCAAACCGCGAGCAGCCATCTGGCCAGGCTGCTGGACGGCGGCTTGCTCGCGGTCGAGAAGGAAGGCCGGCACCGCTATTACCGCCTCGCGGACGCCCAGGTGGCCGTCCTGCTCGAAAACCTCGCGGCGGTCGGCTCACGCACCCCGGTGCGCCGCAAGCCGCTCGGCCGCGAGGCGCAGAACCTGTGTTTCGCGCGCTGCTGCTACGACCATCTCGCGGGCCAGATGGGCGTGGCGATCACGGGGCGCCTCACGCAGGCGGGGCTCATCACCGCCGAAGCCGACAAGCGCTTCGTGGTGACGCCCGCGGGCACGGCATGGTTCGGCGAACTGGGGCTGGACGTCGCCGCGCTCAAGCCGGGGCGTCATGGCATTGCCCGGCAATGCCTCGACTGGACCGAGCGGCAGCATCACCTGGCCGGGCCGCTCGGCGTGGCCCTGCTCGCGCTGCTGTGCGAACGCGGCTGGATGCGCCGCACACGCACATCGCGCGCGGTCCAGGTCACGCCGCGCGGCTGGCTCGACCTGCGCGAGCGGCTGGGCCTCACGCCGGAATCGCTCGCCGTCGATGTGGATGGTTCCACGGAAAGCTAGCAGATAGTTCGAATGACTAATCAATATCGCCCCATCACGCCATGACGGATGGAATCGCCGCGACACGGAACGGCCATCAGGCGACGGGCCCGCTTTCACGTCATCCCCTTCGCGCCTTTCCTTAACTTACCTGACTAGACAAGATCACTCGCAACAACGCTGAGCACGGTCCCGCTCCCGTTCCGGAAGTGCCATGCCCCGCTGCGGCGTAAGGATTTATGGCAATCCCACGCTCTCTGACAGGGTTTTCCATGAGGCCGTATTTCTGAAATTCTCTTGCGCTCAAAATTATTTCTGCCCATGCTTGTCTATGCAAGTCACACGAACGCAAGAACGTAACCACCGGTCCACGGTACCCACTGAAAAAGGAGTATGGGCATGCAGGCGAAGTACACCCGTCTGGCGAAAGCACTGATTGGCACGGCACTCGGCATCACGCTGCTTGGGGGCGGCAGTGCCGGCGCGAAGGAATGGAAGAGCGTGACGATCGCGCTCGACGGCAGCTACGCCCCCTGGAACCTGACACTGCCCGGCGGCAAGCTCGGCGGCTTCGAACCCGAACTCGTCGAGAACCTGTGTGCGCGTGCACAGATCCAGTGCAAGCTCGTCGCCCAGGACTGGGACGGCATGATCCCGGGTCTGCAGGCCGGTAAGTTCGACGTCCTGATGGATGCGATCTCGATCACGCCCGATCGCGAGAAGATCATCGCCTTCTCGAAGCCCTATGCGGCGACGCCGGCAACGTTCGCCGTCTCCGATACGAAGATCCTGCCGAAGGGCGGCGCGAACACGCCGCCTTTGAAGCTGGACGCCGACTCGCGCAGCAACGCGCCTGCGATCGAGTCGATGCGCAAGGCGCTGAAGGGCAAGACGATCGGCATCCAGTCCGGCACCGTCTATACGGGTTTCATCAACGCCAACTTCAAGGACGTCGCCTCGGTGCGCGTGTACAAGACCGCGCCCGAGCGCGATCTCGATCTCGCGAACGGCCGCATCGACGCAACGTTCGACGACGTGACCTACTACACCGCGAACGCCGACAAGTCGCCCGTCGTGATAGCCGGCACGATGATCGCCGGTCCGATCTGGGGACCCGGCGAAGGTCTCGCGTTCCGCAAGCAGGACGCCGATCTGAAGGCGAAATTCGACACCGCGATTGCGGCGGCGCTTGCCGACGGCACCGTGAAGAAGCTCGCCCTGAAGTGGTTCAAGACCGACGTGACGCCGTAAGCGTCGCGCCCGGGCCCTCCGCGCGCCGCTTGCGGCGCGCGCCTTCGCTTCCCGAACCGCGTGGATCCCTGCCATGTCTTTGCTATCGCTATTCAATACACTCGGCCTCGGGCCGGACGGCTGGGGTAGCGTGCTGCTCCTCGGCGCGCTGATGACCATCGTCCTGACGCTTGCCGCACTGGCGATCGGCGCGGTGTTCGGTGCGCTCATCGCCGCCGCGAAACTCTCGCGCCTGCGCGTGCTGCGCGTATTCGGCGACTTCTACACGACCGTCTTTCGCGGCGTGCCCGAATTGCTCGTCATCTATCTGTTCTATTTCGGCGGCTCATCGCTGGTCACGGCCGTTGGCCAGTGGTTCGGCGCCGAAGGTTTCGTCGGCGTGCCGCCGTTCGCCATCGGGGCGTTCGCGGTCGGCATGATTTCCGGCGCGTATCAAGCCGAGGTGTATCGCGCAGCCGTGCTCGCCGTTGCACGCGGCGAACTCGAAGCCGCGCGCGCGATCGGCATGCCGACGCTCACCATGTTCCGCCGCATCCTGATTCCGCAAGTGCTGCGCTACGCGCTGCCCGGCATCGGCAACGTCTGGCAACTGAGCCTCAAGGATTCCGCGCTGATCTCGGTCACGGGTCTCGCCGAACTGCTGCGGGCGAGCCAGATCGCCGCGGGCTCGACGCATCAGTACTTCCTGTTCTTCGTTGCTGGCGGCGTGCTGTATCTCGCCATGACGGGCGTGTCGAACCGCGTCTTCGGCCGTGCCGAGGCGATCGTCGGCCGTTCGTTCAAGCGCAACTTCGCGCGCAACTGATCGAGGAGCGCTCCATCATGAATATCGATTACGCGTTCCTGCTCGACACGCTGCGCCAGCTCATCGGCGCCGTGCCCGTCACGCTGGGCCTCTTCTTCGCGTCACTCGTGCTGGGCGGCCTGCTCTCGCTCGTGATCGTCACGATGCGCGTTTCGCCGCACTGGCTGCCGAACCGTTTCGCGCGCGCGTACATCCTCGTGTTTCGCGGATCCCCGCTGCTCATCCAGATGTTCCTCGTCTATTACGGCCTCGGGCAGTTCGGCGTGATACGCGAAAGTTTCCTGTGGCCGGTGCTGCGCGAACCCTATGTGTGCGCGGTCCTGTCGCTCGCGCTGTGCACGGCGGGCTATACGGCCGAGATCATCCGCGGCGGCCTCATGGCGGTGCCCGTCGGGCAGATCGAGGCCGGCTACTCGATTGGCCTTTCCGGCTTCGCCCTGCTGCGCCGCGTGATCGGGCCGATCGCACTGCGCCAGTGCCTGCCCGCGTATTCGACGGAAGCCGTGCTGCTCGTCAAGTCGACGGCGCTCGCAAGCCTCGTCACCGTTTGGGAAGTGACGGGCGTGGCGCAGCAGATCATCCAGCAGACCTATCGCACGACCGAGGTGTTCACGTGCGCCGCACTGATTTACCTGTTCCTCAACTTCGTCGTCGTGCGCGTGATCGGCTTCGTCGAGCAACGGCTGTCGCGCCACCTGCGTGCGGCGCCGCCCGCCGTGAAAAAGCCCGCCGCGCCGCTCGAAGCCACGCGCGCCGCATCGTGACCCGCCGCCCCATCTGGAGAGATTGATGAATACATCTGCACCCATCGCGCTGTCGGTGCGCAACATCCATAAATCGTTCGGCGACCATCACGTCCTGAAAGGCATTTCGCTCGACGCTCACGAGGGCGACGTCATTTCGATTCTCGGCGCGAGCGGCTCGGGCAAGAGCACGTTCCTGCGCTGCCTGAACCTGCTCGAGACGCCGGACGATGGCTCGGTCGCGCTCGCGGGCGAGGAGCTGAAGATGAAACGCCGCAGCGACGGCAGGCTGCAACCGGGCGACCGCCGCCAGGTCGACCGCGTCCGCTCGCAGCTCGGCATGGTGTTTCAGAACTTCAACTTGTGGTCGCACATGACCGTGATCGAGAACCTGATCGAAGGGCCCATGCGCGTGCTCAAGCGCAGCCGCGCCGAATCGGTCGAAGAGGCCGAAGCGCTGCTCGCGAAGGTCGGTCTCGCGGACAAGCGCGGCCACTATCCAGCGCATCTGTCGGGCGGCCAGCAGCAGCGCGTGGCGATTGCGCGCGCGCTCGCCATGCATCCCAAGGTGATGTTGTTCGACGAGCCGACCTCGGCGCTCGACCCCGAGCTGGTCGGCGAAGTCCTGCGCGTGATGCGCACGCTCGCCGACGAAGGCCGCACGATGCTCGTCGTCACGCACGAGATGGGCTTCGCGCGCCACGTTTCGAATCGCGTGATGTTCCTGCATCAGGGCCAGGTGGATTCGGACGGCACGCCGGACGAGGTATTCGGCGAACTGAAGTCGGAGCGCTTCCGCCAGTTCGTGTCGAGCCACCAGGACCGCAACGCCCACTGACCCCGCGCAACGCACACGCTCTCTCATGGCAATCACACGTACCCAGAATCCGCTCGACTGGCGCGCGATCGCCGCCGTCGCCGCGGGCGAGCCGCTGACACTCTGCGCGGATGCGCAGGCGAACATTCGTAGCGCCCGGGCGCTCGTCGAACAGATCGTCGCGCGCAGCATCCGCGCGTATGGCGTGAACACCGGCGTCGGCGCGTTGTGCGACGTCGTCGTCTCGCAAGACGAACAGCACGACCTGTCGCACAACATCCTCATGAGCCACGCAGTGGGCGTGGGCGAGCCGCTCGGCGCCGAGGAGACGCGCGCGATCATGGCGGCCGCCATCAACAACTTCGCGCATGGGCACTCGGGTGTGCGGCTCGACGTGGTCGAGCGCCTCGCCGCGCTGCTCGATGCGAATTGCCTGCCCGAAGTACCCGCGTTCGGTTCCGTCGGCTATCTGAGCCACATGGCGCACATTGCGCTCGTTTGCGTGGGCGCGGGCCATGTGCGCTGGAACGGCGAGCGCCTCAGCGGTGCGCAGGCCCTGCACCGGCTCGGCCTGCAGCCCCTGTCGCTCGAAGCGAAGGAAGGGCTGAGCCTCGTGAACGGCACGCCGTGCGTGACCGGGCTTGCGGCGCTCGCGCTTGCGCGCGCCGAGCGCTTGCTCGACTGGGCGGACGTCGTTGCCGCGATGAGCTTCGAGAATCTCGGCGGGCAGATCGCGGCGTTCGACACCCGTTCGCTCGCGTTTCGCGTGTCGCCTGGCCTCGCCTGCGTCGGTGAACGACTGCGCGCTGCGCTCAGTGGCAGCTCACTGCTCGAGATGTCGCTCGGCCGGCGCACCCAGGATCCGCTCAGTATGCGCACGATCCCGCACGTGCACGGCGCCGCCCGCGACACGCTCGCTGCGACGATCGAAGTCGTGAACCGCGAGCTTGCCTCCGTGACCGACAACCCGATCGTTGCGGGCACGCCGGAGTCGCCGCAGGTGTACTCGCAGGCGCACGCCGTCGGCGCCTCCATCGCGCTGGCCATGGACAGCCTCGCAACCGCGATCGCGCAGGTCGCGGCGATGGCCGAACGCCGTATCGACCGCCTGGTGAATCCGCTCGTGAGCGGCCTGCCCGCCTTCCTCGCGTACGCGGGCGGCACGCGCTCGGGTTTCATGATCGCGCAGTACACGGCCGCGTCGCTCGTCGCGCAGAACCGCCGTGAGGCGGCCCCCGCGAGCCTCGACGGCGGCGTGACCTCCGGGCTTCAGGAAGACCATTTGTGCCATGCGACGCCGGCCGCGCTGAAGGCGCTCGCGATCATCGAGAACAGCAACCGGATCCTCGGCATCGAACTGCTCGCTGCGGCGCAGGCGTACGATCTGCAGCCGCTCGACGCGGCGCGTGCGCCCTACACGGACGCGCTTTATGCGAGCGTGCGCGGCAAGCTGCCGACCTATCGCGACGACCGCCCGCTCTCGGAGGACATGACGTTCGCGTTTCGCCTCGTCGCCGAAGGCGCCCCGCCGCCGCTTCCCGGCCCGGTGTGCGGCGACTCCGCGGCCGTCACGCGGGACGCGAAACACGACATGCCGTCGCTCGCGCGCTGTGCGGAGGGCGAGGCGAGCAACGCGTGTCCCGGCACGATCGGCGCAATCGGCGCAATCGGCGTCTGACTGGAAACCGGCTGGCACGGCCACGAGCC
>DATBXG010000428.1:0-5905 GCA_036514415.1 Paraburkholderia sp. | reverse complement strand
GAGATTCCTGAACTTGTCCGCGCGGGTGAGGTTGTCCACGGCGATGATGCGGTCTTCGCCGCGTTCGTTCAGCGCCTTGACGAGGTTGCTGCCGATGAAGCCGGCCGCGCCGGTGACGATGAGGGTCATGATAGGTCTGCGGTGACGAGGTTCACGCGATGTTGATACGAGGTTGACCCACAACCGGGAAAACTCTCCGGAAATCCCGGTAGGGGGATGCCCGCGGTGCGGCTGCGGCCAGGTTGCCAAATGGCGAACAGGCAGCCGCGCGCAGGACGTTATTGAAAGAGTTCGTTGTAGTCGACGGTGGCCGTGCCGAGCTTGCCGACCACGATGCCGGCCGCGCGGTTCGCGAGCGCCACGCACTCGACGAGCGGCAATCCCGCGCCGAGCATGGCGGCAACGGTTGCGATCACCGTGTCGCCGGCGCCCGAGACATCATACACTTCGCGCGCGTCAGCCGCCGCGTGCAGCACGCCGGCCTCGGAAAAGAGCGTCATACCCTCTTCCGAGCGCGTGAGCAGCAGCGCGTCGAACTGCAGTTCGCGGCGCAGCTTCGTCACGCGGGCAAGCAGGTCCTCCTCGGACTTCCACGTGCCCACCACCTCGCGCAGTTCCGCGCGATTCGGCGTGATGAGGCTCGCGCCGCGATAGCGCTCCCAGTCGTCGCCCTTGGGATCGACGAGCACTGCCTTGCCTGCGGCGCGCGCCTTCGCGATCATCTGCGTGACGTGCGTGAGGCCGCCCTTCGCATAGTCCGAGAGCAGGATCACGTCGTGCGCGGGCAGCAGCGCGTCGAAGCGTGCAAGGCCGGCGAGCAGGATTTCGTGCGCGGGCGTGTTCTCGAAGTCCACGCGCAGCAGCTGCTGCTGACGCGAAAGCACGCGCAGCTTGATGGTCGTCGGCAACGCGGGATCGCGTTCGAGATACGCGTTCACGTTGCTCTCGCCCAGCAGCTCGACGATGCGCTCGCCGGGCTCGTCGTGGCCCACCACGCACAGGAGGCCCGCATGGGCGCCCAGCGCGGCTGCGTTGCGCGCGACGTTCGCCGCGCCGCCAAGGCGGTCTTCCGTGCGTTGCACATGCACGACCGGCACCGGCGCTTCAGGCGAGATGCGATTGACGTCGCCGAACCAGTAGCGGTCGAGCATCACGTCACCCACCACCAGCACGCGCGAGGTGGCGAGCTTCTCGCGCGGCACGACGCGCACCTCCGGCGCAATGGCGGCGGCGAGCGTGGCCGCAGCCGCGGTTTCAGGCTGCGGAGTTTGCGAAACTGACATGGGGCCGTCCAATCGAGTGATAGTCAATGCCGAGCTCCGCCATGGCGTCGGGCTCGTAGAGATTGCGTCCGTCGAAGATCCGCGGCGCCTTGAGCACCTTCTTCAAGTGCACGAAGTCGGGCGCCTTGAAAGCGGTCCATTCGGTGACGATCACGAGTGCGTCCGCACCCGTGAGCGCGTCGTCCTGGCTCGACGCGAAGGTGAGGCGCGCATGCTGCTCCGGCGCATGAGCCAGATCGAGCGCGAACACGCGCTTCGCCTCCTCGGCCGCCACCGGATCCCACGCTGCCACGGTCGCGCCGCGCGCAAGCAGGTCGGCGATCAGACGGCGGCTCGGCGCTTCGCGCATGTCGTCGGTATTCGGCTTGAACGCGAGGCCCCACACGGCGAAATGCTTGCCGGTGAGGTCTGCGCCGCACACCGTGGCGATCTTCTTCACGAGCACTTCCTTCTGGCCGTGATTGACCTCCTCGACTGCTTCGAGAACGCGCAGATTCTGGCCCGACTCCGCAGCGGTGCGAATCAGCGCCTGCACGTCCTTCGGGAAGCACGAGCCGCCATAGCCGCAGCCCGCATAGAGGAAGTGATAGCCGATGCGCGGATCGGAACCGATGCCGCGTCGCACCGACTCGATGTCGGCGCCCACGCGGTCGGCGAGATTCGCCATCTCGTTCATGAACGAGATGCGCGTGGCAAGCATGGCGTTGGCCGCGTATTTCGTGAATTCGGCGGAGCGCACGTCCATGTAGATCGTGCGCTCGTGGTTGCGGTTGAACGGCGCGTAGAGGCGCTTCATCTTCTCGCGCGCGGCGTTGCCGTTCTCGTCATCGTCGAGGCCGATGATGATGCGGTCCGGGCGCATGAAGTCGTCCACGGCCGCGCCCTCTTTCAGGAACTCGGGGTTCGAGACGACCGAGTAGCGATGGTCCACAGCGAGGCCGCGCTTCGCGAGCTCTTCGGCCAGCACGCCGTGCACGCGCTGCGCCGTGCCGACCGGCACCGTCGACTTGTCGACGACCACCTTGAAGCCGTTCATGTAGCGGCCAATGCTGCGCGCCGCTTCGAGGACGTACTGGAGATCGGCCGAGCCGTCTTCGTCAGGCGGCGTGCCCACGGCGATGAACTGCACCTCGCCGTGCTCCACGCTTGCCGCGACATCGGTGGAGAAGGTGATGCGCCCAGCCGCGCGATTGCGTGCGATGAGCTCGAGCAGGCCCGGCTCGTGAATGGGCACGCCACCGCCATTGAGGATGTCGATCTTGCGTGGATCGACGTCGAGGCAAAACACGTCGTGGCCGATTTCGGCAAGACACGCACCGGTAACGAGGCCGACGTAGCCGGTACCGACAATGGTGATCTTCATGGGCGCTCCGGTGACAGATGCTGATGATGGAATGACTGTGCGGCGCGGCCGGCCAGGTGCGCGGCTCGGTGCGCGCCCGCTGGCTCAGCTCGACGCGGGAACCGGTTCGACGCGCCGGGGCGCATAGGTTTCCCAGCCGCTGCAGCCCGGGCACTGCCAGTAAAAGAGGCGAGCCCGGAAACCGCAGTTCTGGCAGGTGTAGCGAGGCAGGTTCTTCGTGCGCTGCTGGAGCAGCTTGTGCATCAGCTCGAGTTCGCTGCGACGCGGCTCTTCGGCCGTAGCCTGCTGCGCTTCGAGCAGGCGCGACATGCCGGCGAGGTTCGGCGACTTCTGCATCTGCGTGCGGGCGAGCGCGTGTGCCGCATCGGCGCCGCGCAGCGCGGCCACGTACTTGTACGCGACGTCGAGCAGATCGTTCGACGGATACGCGTCGACCCACGTCGTGAGCAGTTGCGCGCCCTCTTCGGCGCGGCCGAGCGCCTCGTAGGCCTTCATGACCTTTTCGGCAACGAGCGGCAGATAGGCCGGGTTTTGCGCCTCGACCTCGCGCCAGTGGCCGAGGGCGGTCTCGGACGCGCCGCTCGCTGCATCGACATCGCCCGCGAGGATCGTCGCGCGCACGTTCTGCGCATTGGCCTTGAGCGCCAGCGCGAGCTGGCGGCGCGCCTCGTCGGGCTTCTTCTGCTGGAGCGCTTCCTGCGCGAGTTCGCAATGGAACTGCGCGATCTCGAGGTCGAGCGACGCCGCGCCCATGGTTTCGAGCTGACGCGCGGTGTCGATGCAGCGGTTCCAGTCCTTTTCGATCTCGTAGATCGCGAGCAGCGCGCGCTGCGCGCCGAGCGCGAAGTCGCCCGACTTGAGCTTGCCGAAAGTCTCTTCGGCGCGGTCGAGCAAGCCCGCCTTCAGAAAGTCCTGGCCGAGTTCATAGAGCGCGTGGTCGCGCTCGTTCACGGGCAGGTCGGAACGCGACAGCAGATTCTGATGCACGCGGATCGCGCGGTCGGTCTCGCCGCGGCGGCGAAACAGATTGCCGAGCGCGAAGTGCAGTTCGACGGTTTCGGGGTCGAGCTTGGCGACCTCGATGAACGCATCGATGGCCTTGTCCGGCTGCTCGTTGAGCAGGAAATTCAGGCCGCGAAAATAGGAGCGCGGCAAGTTGGCGCTTTCGGAAAGCAGTGCCTTCAGGTCGTAGCGCGACGCCATCCAGCCGAGCGCGAAGGCAACGGGAATGACGAGGAGCCACCAGAAATCGAGATCCATGCGAGCGATGCTGAGAGCGGAAAATCAGCCGCACGCGTTTCGCGCGCGGCACGGCAATACGAATCAGATGAGCGGCGGCAGCGGCGGCTCGGCGCTCGGCGTGGGCGTGTCACGCGCCACGCGCAAGTCGCGTTTGAGGCGCCCGTTTTCCATGCGCAGCCGGAACACGCCGGGCAGCGCCGAAAGCAGCCCCGCCAGCAGCCCCACCACGAAAAACGCGAGGCCGATCAGGATAAGCGGAGCCTGCCACGAATACCCGGCCAGAAAGTTCAGCGTCGCGGTTTGCGTGTTGGCGAGCGCGAGCACGAGCAGCAGCACGAACACCAGCACACGGATCACCCAGGCGATCAATCTCATGAAGGATTCTCTTGGCAGTTGCAAATGACACCGACGGGCGCTGGCGAGGCCGGCATGCTGCGCCGCAGCACCCGCCGCGCCGAAGTGTCCCGTATTGTAATTGAACGGCTCGTGCACCGACACGTGTGAGCGAGTGCGGAGCCAGATCAAAACGGCGCACCGGGCAAACAGCGTCGAAAAGGCGCAGGCGAAAAAAAACGCCGGGGTTGTTCACCCCAGCGCTTTTTACCGGTCCATGCGTTCTGGCCATCTGGCATTGACCGCCGACGACCGCAATCGCCTGATCGAAAACGATCCAACGCTTACAGGTCCTCGTCCGGCTCGTCCGCCTTCAGCGGCTCGCCCGAATTACGGTCCACGCGCTCGCGCAACTCCTTGCCCGGCTTGAAGTGCGGCACGAACTTCTCAGGCACCAGCACCTTTTCACCCGACTTGGGATTGCGTCCGACGCGCGACGGCCGACGATTCAGGCCGAAGCTGCCAAAGCCGCGAATTTCGATGCGATGGCCCTTGGCAAGCGCCTCGGACATCGCATCGAGCATCGTCTTGACCGCGAAATCCGCATCCTTGAGAACAAGTTGCGGAAATCGCGTAGCCAGCTGCGCGACCAATTCAGATTTGGTCATACTTCAGCTTGCCCCCGTTTGAGGCTTACTGGTTCTGGCCGTCGAGCTTGGCCTTCAGCAGTGCGCCCAGGTTGGTCGTGCCGGTGGCAGCCGAACCCGAGTCAGCCGACATGCTGCGCAGCGCTTCTTGCTGCTCGGCCGAGTCCTTCGCCTTGATCGACAGGTTGATGCCGCGCGACTTGCGATCGATGTTGATGATCATCGCGTTGACCTTGTCGCCTTCCTTCAGCACGTTGCGAGCATCTTCCACGCGGTCTTGCGCGATTTCCGAAGCACGCAGGTAGCCTTCGACGTCCGCGTTCAGCGTGATCACGGCACCCTTGGCGTCAACCGACTTGACCGTACCGTCGACGATCGAGCCCTTGTCGTTGACAGCAACGAAGTTGCTGAACGGGTCGCCTTCGAGCTGCTTGATGCCGAGGGAGATACGCTCCTTCTCGACGTCGATGCCCAGAACCACGGCCTCGACTTCGTCGCCCTTCTTGTACTTGCGCACGGCTTCTTCGCCGGTTTCGCTCCACGACAGGTCGGAGAGGTGAACCAGACCGTCGATGCCGCCAGGCAGGCCGATGAACACGCCGAAGTCGGTGATCGACTTGATCGCGCCTTGCAGCTTGTCGCCCTTCTTGAAGTTGCGGCTGAAGTCATCCCACGGATTCGGCTTGCACTGCTTCATGCCGAGGCTGATACGACGGCGGTCTTCGTCGATCTCGAGGACCATGACTTCGACTTCGTCGCCCAGCTGGACAACCTTCGACGGCGCAACGTTCTTGTTGGTCCAGTCCATTTCCGACACGTGGACGAGGCCTTCGATGCCCGACTCGACTTCGACGAACGCGCCGTAGTCGGTGATGTTCGTGACCTTGCCGAACAGACGCGTGCCCGACGGGTAACGGCGCGAGATGCCTTCCCACGGATCGTCGCCCAGTTGCTTGATACCGAGCGAAACGCGGTTCTTTTCCTGGTCGAACTTGAGGATCTTCGCGGTGACTTCCTGGCCAACCGAGAGAACTTCG
>DATBXG010000427.1:0-2361 GCA_036514415.1 Paraburkholderia sp. | reverse complement strand
CATGGAGAGGCTGTCGATGAGCGACGCAAACGCGGGCCAGTCCTCGGCCGCGCGCGGGGGCGGCGCGAAGGCCGCGAGCGCCTCGGCGGCGCGATACGCGCCCGTGCAGGCGGCCACCTGGTCGAGCAGGCGCGCGGCGTTGGCGGGCCCGACGCCGGGCAGCAGCTGCGTGACGCGAAAGCCCGCCACGCGGTCCAGCGGATTCTCGGCCCAGCGCAGCACCGCCAGCACGTCCTTCACATGTGCGGCGTCGAGAAAGCGCAGCCCGCCGAATTTCACGAACGGGATATTGCGCCGCGCGAGCTCGATTTCGAGCGTCGCGCTGTGGTGCGCGGCGCGAAACAGCACGGCCTGCTGCTTGAGCTTCATCCCCGCTTCGCGCGCCTCGAGAATCTGCTCGACGACGTAACGCGCCTGGGTGGCCTCGTCGGCGACCGTGACGAGGCGCGGACGCTGCTGCGAGGCGCGGTCGGTCCACAGGTTCTTCGTGAAGCGCTCGGCGGCGGCATCGATCACGGCGTTCGAGGCCGCGAGGATCGGCGCCGTCGAGCGGTAGTTGCGCTCGAGCGTGACCTGGCGCGCGGGCGGATCGAACTGCGCCGGGAAGTCGAGGATGTTGCGCACGGTCGCGCCGCGAAACGAGTAGATGGCCTGGGCGTCGTCGCCGACCACCGTGAGGCCGCGGCCATCGGGCTTGAGCGCGAGCAGGATCGAGGCCTGCAGGCGATTGGTGTCCTGGTATTCGTCGACGAGGATGTGATCGAAGCGGCCGGCAAGATCGGCGGCGATGACCGGTTCGGCGGCCATGTGCGCCCAGTAGAGCAGCAAGTCGTCGTAGTCGAGGACGTTCTGCTTCTGCTTGGCGTCCACGTAGGCGGCGAACAGCGCGCGCAGTTGCGGCTCCCATTCGAGGCACCACGAGAACGAGCGATTGAGCACGTTGACGAGCGAGTCGCCCGTGTTGACCGCGCGCGAGTAGATCGCAAGACACGTCGACTTCGACGGAAAGCGCTTTTCCTTCGCCGAGAAACCCAGTTCGTGACGCACGAGGTTCATGAGATCCGCGGAATCCTCGCGGTCGTTGATCGTGAACGCCGGCGAGAGGCCGATGTGATCCGCGTATTCGCGCAACAGCCGCGCGCCCACGCCGTGAAACGTGCCGGCCCAGGTGAGGCCCTGCGCGAGCGCGGCGGCCGCGCCCGGCGCGCCGGCGGCAATGCGCGCCACGCGCCGCGTCATCTCCTGCGCGGCGCGGCGCGAGAACGTCAGCAGCAGGATGCGGTGCGGGTCGGCGCCATTGACGATCAGATGCGCGACGCGGTGAGCCAGCGTATTGGTCTTGCCCGACCCGGCGCCCGCGATCACGAGCAGCGGCCCCGGCAACGCCGAGCCCGGCGCATAGCCCGCTTCGCCGCCGTGCTCGACGGCCGCGCGCTGCGCGTCGTTGAGTTTCGCGAGCCACGCGGAAACGGCGTTGGCCGCATCGGCGCCTGGTTCGGCAACTTCGTCGGAGGCGACGGAGACGGAGGCGGTATCGGCGACGGAAACAGTGGACACGGCGGGCGCAGGGATGATGATCGTGGCGAATCGAAAGGGAGCGACGCACACTGTATATCCATACACCCCGCGTCCGCAAGCGCCTGATTCCATGGCGATCTGGCGGGATTTAACGACACCGCCGCGGCGCGTTCCGCCCTCGGCGGCACCGGGAGCGCGCAAGATAACGCGACGGCGCCCGCTGCCGGACACCGCCGCTCGAAGTCCTGGCAGGGGCCAGCGCCCGAGGCGGCAGCCGCCGCTTCGGCCGTCTGGGTCATGGCGTATCCTCTTTGCAGTGGCTCCGAAGGCGCATTTGCTGCGGAGATGCCCGCCACAGCCGCGCACATGGCGCGCCGCGTGAGTCCCGGCGGCCTTGCCATCGCTTATGATGCTCACCCTTCACGCGCTCGATGCGCGCCACCGAATTGCAGGCGCTTGCCGCGCCCCCGAACTTCCAGACCGCCATGCCCAATCTCGATTTCACACTGACCGGCGACTACGTCGAACTGCACAACCTCCTGAAGATCACCGGCCTCGCCGATAGCGGCGGCTCGGCCAAGCAGATCGTCGCTTCGGGCGCGGTGAAGGTCGACGGCGAAGTCGAGCTGCGCAAGACGTGCAAGATCCGCGCGGGCCAGGCCGTGCTGCTGGGCGACACGCGCATCGCCATCAAGGCGGCCGATTGAGGCCGATTGAACCACCACCGGAACCTCGACCGGACTTGCGGCCAGGCGCCAGCTATGCACCAGATTTGAGCATCCGGATCGACAAGACCGCTGTCTAGCAATAAGCTTTCACTTTCGACAGACAAACCAGGCCGTG
>DATBXG010000426.1:0-2897 GCA_036514415.1 Paraburkholderia sp. | reverse complement strand
GTCGACCATAGCGACGTGGTGGCAAACGAAGTGCGCCGCAGCGTTACGCTCACGCATGCAGGCGGCCTCCATGCGCGGCCGGCGGCGCGGGCGCGCGAAGCCGTGCGCGGCGTCGACGCGCGCGTCGAGGTCCGCTTCGGCGAGCGCAAGTCCGCCATCGAGAGCGTCGTCGGCCTGCTGGGTCTGGGCGCGGGCGAGGGCGCGACCGTCGAACTCGTCGGCATCGGCAAGGAGGCGCAGCGTGCCGTGGACGCCGTGGCGAACGAACTCCTGCGTGAAGCGCCGGGCGAGGGCGGTGAAGCGCCGGCGCGGCAGATTTCGCCCGCGCCCGTGGTGCGGGCCGTCGCGGCGGCCGCTGCCTCGTCCGCCGAGCCCGGCGTGCTGGCGGGCGTGTGTGCCGCGCCGGGCGTCGCGGTCGGCAAGCTGGTGCGCTGGGACGAAGCCGAACTCACGCCGCCGGAACTCGCGAACGGAACCTCGGCGGCGGAAAGCCGTCTGCTCGACAAGGCGATCGCCGTTGTGGATGCCGAACTGAACCAGAGCGTGCGCACGGCTTCGCAGCGCGGCGCGATCGGCGAGGCGGGCATCTTCACGATGCACCGCGTGCTGCTCGAAGACCCGACGCTCGTCGACGCCGCGCGCGACGCAATCAGCCTCGGCAAGAGCGCGGGCTACGCGTGGCGCGAAGCGATCCGCGCGCAGATCGCGGTGCTCGGCAAGGTGGACGATCCGTTGCTCGCGGAGCGCGCCGCCGACCTGCGCGACCTCGAAAAGCGCGTGCTGCGTGCGCTCGGCCTCTCGAACACGGCCGCGTGCACGCTGCCCGAAGAAGCCGTGCTCGCCGCCGACGAATTCACGCCTTCCGATCTCGCGACGCTCGACCGCGCACGCGTGACGGCGCTCGTGATGGCGCGCGGCGGCGCGACCTCGCACGCGGCGATCATCGCGCGCCAGGCCGGCATTCCGGCGATCGTCGCGCTCGGCGACGCGCTTCATGCGGTGCCCGAGGGCACGGAAGTCGTCGTCGATGCGGGCGTGGGCCGCTTCGCCTACACGCCGAGCGCGCTCGACGTCGAACGCGCGCGCAGCGAGAAGCAGCGCCTTGCGGGCGTGCGCGAAGCGAACCGCCGCACGTCGCACGAGGCCGCGGCCACGCGCGACGGCCACGCGGTGGAAGTCGCTGCGAACATTGCGACGCTCGAAGACGCCAGCACGGCGGTGGAGAACGGCGCCGACGCCGTGGGTCTCCTGCGCACCGAGCTGCTGTTCATCCATCGCCAGGCCGCGCCAACGGTGCAAGAGCATCTTCAGAGCTACCAGGCGATCACGGACACGCTCGCGGGCCGCACGGCGATCATCCGCACGCTCGACGTGGGCGCGGACAAGGAAGTCGACTATCTGACGCTCCCGCCCGAGCCGAACCCGGCGCTGGGCCTGCGCGGCATCCGCCTCGCGCAGGTGCGGCCCGACCTGCTCGACGACCAGCTGCGCGGCCTCGTGGCCGTCAAGCCGGCGGGCAAGGTGCGCATCCTCCTGCCGATGGTCACCGATCTGGGCGAGCTCGTGCGCTTGCGCGAACGCATCGGCGTGTTCGCACGCGAAGCGGGCCGCACCGAGCCGATCGAAGTGGGCGTGATGATCGAGGTGCCGTCGGCGGCGCTGCTCGCGGACCAGCTCGCCCGCCACGCCGATTTCCTCTCGATCGGCACCAACGACCTCACGCAGTACACGCTCGCCATGGACCGCTGCCAGCCCGATCTCGCGGCGCAGGCCGATGGTCTGCACCCGGCCGTGCTGCGCCTCGTTGCGGCGACGGTCGAAGGCGCCCGCAAGCACGGCAAATGGGTGGGCGTGTGCGGCGCGCTGGCGGGCGATCCGCTTGCGGTGCCGCTGCTCGTGGGTCTTGGCGTGACCGAGCTTTCCGTCGACCCGGTTTCCGTGCCGTCGATCAAGGCCCGTGTGCGCAAGCTCGACTACAACGAATGTCGCCAGCGTGCGCAGGACGCGCTCGCGCTCGAATCGGCGCAAGCGGTGCGCGCCGCGAGCCGCGCAAGCTGGCCGCTCGATTGATCCGGTTTTATCCGTTCGTTTCTCAAGCCAGTAAGCAATCCTTAAGACCATACGCCGGCGTGCGCAGCGATCGTGCGCCGGGCTCTCTCACCAACACATGTCACGCAAGAGACAGGGACTGGAGGCAGTTCAATGGATGGCAATCCGTTTCTCAAGATACAAAGCCTCGGCCGCGCGCTGATGCTTCCGATCGCAGTGCTGCCGGTCGCCGGCATCCTGCTTCGCTTCGGCCAGGCCGATATGCTCAATATCAAGATCATCGCCGACGCGGGCGGCGCGATCTTCGATAACCTGCCGCTGCTGTTCGCGATCGGCATCGCCGTGGGCTTCGCGAAAGACAACAACGGCGTCGCGGCGCTCGCGGGCGCGCTGGGCTACCTGGTCCAGACGGCCGTGATGAAGGACATCAACGACAAGCTCAACATGGGCGTGTTGTCGGGCGTGGTGGCCGGTATCGTCGCGGGCATGCTGTACAACCGCTTCAAGGACATCAAGCTGCCCGAGTTCCTCGCGTTCTTCGGCGGCAAACGCTTCGTGCCCATCGTCACAGGGCTCACGTGCGTCGTGCTAGGCGTCGTGTTCGGCTATGTGTGGGGCCCCGTGCAGGGCGTGATCGACACCGCCGGCCACTGGCTCACCACGGCGGGCGCGATCGGCACCTTCGTGTACGGTTTGCTCAACCGCCTGCTGCTCGTCACGGGGCTGCACCACATCCTCAACTCGCTCGTGTGGTTCGTGTTCGGCTCGTTCACGCCGGCAGGCGGCGCGGCGGTAACGGGCGACCTGCACCGCTTCTTCGCGGGCGACCCGGCGGCGGGCAGCTTCAT
>DATBXG010000425.1:0-13894 GCA_036514415.1 Paraburkholderia sp. | reverse complement strand
GCGAGCGCGCGAGCCGCTACGTCGGCTGCGCTTTCGCCGGGCTGCGCCGCGCGCGCGTCGGGCGAAGCGACCACATGCGCGTGATGCAGCAATGGATCGTAAGCATCCCTGAAGAGCTTCACATCGGTCACGCCCAGCGCGCCGATGGTCTCGCCGTGATAGCTGTTGGCAAGACAGACGAACTCGCGCTTGTCGCTTTCGCCGCGGTTGCGCCACGAATGAAAGCTCATCTTGAGCGCGATCTCGACCGCCGACGCGCCATCGGAAGCGAAAAACGCATGGCCGAGCACGCCGCCCGTGAGCGCCGAAAGACGCTCGGCCAGCTCCACGGCGGGCTCGTGCGTGCAGCCCGCAAGCATCACGTGCTCGAGCGTGTCGAGCTGCGCCTTGAGCGCGGCATTGATCGACGGATTGGCGTGGCCGAAGAGGTTCACCCACCACGAACTGATCGCGTCCAGATAGCGGCGGCCTTCGCGGTCATGAAGCCACGGACCAGCGCCCCGCGCGACGGCCACGAGCGGCAGGCGCTCGTGATGTTTCATCTGGGTGCAGGGGTGCCACACGGCGCGCAGGCTGCGTGCGACCCAGTCGGTCGCGGCGCGATCTTCGCGGGCAAGGGGCGATTGCGAATTCAAGTACGACTCCTGATACGACAGCGGGACCGAGATTAACGTTTTAGCTGCCGCAATGCACTACCCCGAAGATCGCCCTCCAGACCGCGCCGGCGCGACGTTCCGCGCGGTTCAGGGCAGCTCGGGTCCAATCGAAAAAAAAGACCTGAAAAGCGCGGAGATGACGACGGCAAAGTGAACCCGCCTTATGCAAAAAAATCTGCGCGCCGCTGCGAAATTGCAGAACGTGGGACGGCGCATGCGGCATTTTTGACGCCGGACCGCCTGTGGCAAAGCAGCGATGAGCCGGACTAAGGCCCGGCGACAGGTGCGCGCTTGCGGAAACTGGCGAGCGGAAACGAAGAGCAAAACGGCCCGCTGTGGGGCCGCATGCTGCTGAACAAAAAGAAACGGGAACAGCTTGAACCCGGCGGCGCCCGCCGGGCAGCGAGCCTTACCGGCTCGCCAGCGCGTGGCCGCTGCCGTCGGTGTTGTCGTTGTCCGCGGTGGCGTGCGCGTCGTCGCCGCTGTCGCCGTTCTGTGCGGTCTGCGTCCCGCCGTTGTTCCAGACCACCGAGTTGTTCACGGCGTAGAGGCGGCACGGATCGGAGCTGTGCTTTTCGCAGTTCGAGATGGCCACGGCCATCGGGTTGTCGCCGCCTTCGGCCCACGACCATGCGCCGGAGTCGGACACCGCGAACGCGCGGCTCGGATACTGCTTGAGGAAGTTGCGATAGCCGTCGCGGCCTGCCTGATCGACGAAGGGCACCGCCCCCACCGAATCGATCGCCGCGTAGCCGGTGCCGTGCGGCGCGGCCGGCGTGGCCACGCGGTACTGCACCGCCGTCGGGAGACCACGGTTCGCGAGGAACGCCTCGACCGTGGGCCACCAGATCTTCACGCCGTCGCGATCGCCCACGAGCCGATGCGCGTCGTTCTTGTATGCACCGAAGTCCACGAGCTTCGCCATCGCGGCCGGGCGGTTCTCATCCGTTTGCGCGTCGCGGTACGCGGCGAACATCTTCGTGACGAGATCGGGCGACCACACCGAATCGTTGTCGCCATAGAGCCAGAGCGAGGCCACGTGCGCCTTGGCGCCGTAGTCGCCGAACGCCTGGGTCAGGTTGTTCTGCCAGCCCGTGCAGGCGTCCTGGCGCAGGCCGCCCGAGAAGTTGATGAGCGCACGCACGCCGTTCGCCGCCTCGGTGCCGTAAGCCATGGTGGCAAGGCCGCCGTGCGAGGTGCCCGCAACGATGATCTGGCTCGCGTCGACATACGACTGCTTCGACATGTACGCGATGGTCGCGGCGACATCCGCCGCCTGGCCAAGGCCATTGCTCGCGACGTCGCAGCCGTCCTGCTGGTACGAGCCGCCCGAATCCGCGAAGCCCTGGCGGTTCGGCGCGACGACGACATAGCCGCGGCGCACGAATTCGCGCGCGAACGAAAGCGGATCGCTGCGTGCCTGGAGGCGCGGGTCGCCCGGGATCTTGCCGTGGTTGAAGATCACCATCGGGAACGGGCCATGACCGTCCGGACGGTAAACCGTGGTTTCGAGCGTGACGTCGCCGGCGGCGTCCACCGGAACGCGGATCACCTGCTCGTTCATGTCGGCGCGCACGACGGGCAGATACGCGTCGTCGAGCGCGATGCGCGGGACGTTGGCGCTACCGAGAGGACCGCCTGCGAGGTTCGATTGGGAAGCGCTGGAGGAATGCGTTGCCGGGGCGTTGGCGGCGACTTGCGGTTTCGCGTTCGCGTTCGCACCTGCCGGTTCGGAGAGCGACGCTGCGTGCGCGACCGAAAGCACACACGCGGTGCCGGCTACAACCCATCCGGTAAGGAGCTTTCTGAACGCCATACGCAACACCCACCTGCAAAAGACCTGCTGAGAATCCGACTTCCGTCCGACCCGCACTCCTGCCCTGTTCCTGCCATGTGCACTTTGCAAGGCACAACGAGACACCGTTGCGCCTGGCCGCGAAGCCAGGAGCGGGCGTGTGACCCGTAACGGGGGAGTACTTCGATCGGAACACCTGCGCGGCGCAGTTCTATCGTCGATCAGACCCGCCGCCAGCACCCGTTTTCAGTCGATGAAGCCGCAGGTGAAAAGAGCCTTTTCACTATGCACTTACGTATCGAGCCGGGCACCGTGATTAGATACTCGCACGACAAATAATTGTTGTGCAATTCAGGGGTAACCCGGCATAAGGCATGCCAACGATGGCGCAGGCCTTGAGGTGTCGGACGCGCGCGGCGTTGAGCTGGCGCGCACGTAGCGGCATGAAGAAAAAGGTCAGGGTGGCGGGCGTCGCGTGAGGGCAACAGTCGGCGAATCTATGCAGTAAGTGCTTGTTTGCAAAGACGTTGCAAGCGGCGCTATCGCGCCGGTCAGCGATTCGTCAGTCAGATGAAACATCGCCGTCGACATAGCGCCAGCGGCCGTCGCTGCCGCGCGTGAAGCGGCTCGTTTCGCGCAGCCGGAACGCGCGGCCGCCCGTTTTGTAGCGCGCGACGAATTCGACGATCGCATGCGTCTCGTCACGTTGCTCGTGGCGCTTGATGGCCAGTCCGAGCCAGCGCGGCGCGCCATCGGCTGCGGGGTCAACGTCGAGATCGGCGGGACAGGTCTCGGGCGCCCACGTCGCGCGCAAATACGCTTCGACGCCCAGCACGTAGGCCGTATAGCGCGAACGCATCAGTTCGAGCGCCGTGGCGGGCACTGCCGCGTCGTCGATGAAGCGGCCGCAGCACTCGGCGTAGCGCGGCGCCCTGGCGGCAGGCTTGTGGTTGGGCGCGGCTCCGCCGCAGGGACAATCGGCTGGCCGGGCAGCGCGAGGAGGTTCAGCGTTCATCGGTTCGGGGCTCCGTTCGCTGCCAGCGCGAGTGCGCGGGCGAGGCGAATGGCGTGCGGGGCGCCATCGCCCCGCTACGCGAGGCCGCAAGCGTAGCGCAGACGGGCGGCGCTTTACCAGTCGAGTTCGGTGCCGTCGTACTGGAAGAAGCGGCCGTTGAAGACATCGCGCGCGGCGGCCGCCTCGGCCACCACTTCGCGCATGCCGGCGACGCTAACCGTCGGGTCGATCGCCGCATGCGCGCCGCCCATGTCGGTGCGCACCCAGCCGGGATGGAGCGCGACGCAGGTGGCGCGGCGCGTTTGCAGCGAGGTGATCTTCAGCACGTCGTTGAGCGCGGCCTTGCTCGCGCGATAGAGCCAGCCCGTCGTGCCGGTGGTCTCCGTAATGCTGCCCATGCGGCTCGACAGCACGCCGAGCACGCCATGAGCCTCGTCGACGAGCGGCAGCAGGATCGGGATCAGTTGCATCGGGCCGCGCACATTGGTGTTCATCACGTATTCGAAGTCTTCGGCCGAGATGGACTCCACGCCTTCGGTGCGTGGGCCATATACGCCGGAGACGACGAGCGCGACGTCCAGACGCTCGCCGTCGAGCTTCCAGCCGAGCGCGGCAATGTCCTCGGGCCGCGCGATGTCGAGCTGGAAGGTCTGCGCGCCGATTTCGCGCAAGGCTTCGAGCGCTTCGGGTCCGCGCGCCGTGGCCAGCACGCGCCAGCCGGCCTTCGCGTATTGCCGCACGAACTCGAGACCCAGGCCCCGCGACGCGCCCACGATCAACGCTGTTTTCATCTCGTCACCTTTGTCATCTGTGCCTGGAAACCGCTGCAGCGCGCCGCCTCCCCGTCATGCAAAGCGGCGCGTTGCCTCAGGCGCTAGCCTACAGCAGTTCGACGCCCATCGCCGTGGCCTCTCCGCCGCCGATGCACAGCGTCGCCACGCCGCGCTTGCCGCCGCGCGCGCGCAACGCGCCGATCAGCGTGACGAGGATGCGCGCGCCCGAGGCGCCGATCGGATGGCCGAGCGCACACGCGCCACCGTTCACGTTGACCTTCTCGTGCGGCAGGTCGTGCTCCTTCATCGCGGCCATCGTGACCACGGCGAAGGCCTCGTTGATCTCGTAGAGATCGACGTCGCCCGCCTTCCAGCCGGTCTTCTCGAACAGCTTTGCGATCGCGCCCACCGGCGCCGTCGTGAACTTCGCCGGCTCCTGCGCGAAGGTGGAGTGACCCGTCACGCGCGCAAGCGGCGTGAGGCCGAGTTGCCTCGCCGTCGATTCGCGCATCATCACGAGCGCCGCCGCGCCGTCGGAAATCGACGACGAGTTCGCCGCCGTCACCGTGCCGGTCTTGCTGAACGCGGGCTTGAGCGTGGGGATTTTGTCGAGGTTGGCCTTGAACGGCTGCTCGTCCCGATCGATGGTCGTCTCGCCCGCGCGCGAGGCCACCTTGACGGGCGCGATCTCCCACGCAAACGAGCCGTCTTCGTTGGCGCGTTTCGCGCGCCTGAGCGACTCGATCGCGAACGCGTCCTGGCGCTCGCGCGAGAAGTCGAACTCGCCCGCGCATTCCTCCGCGAACGTGCCCATCAGCCGGCCCTTGTCATAGGCGTCTTCGAGGCCGTCGAGGAACATGTGATCGAGCACCTGGCCGTGGCCCATGCGCATGCCGGCACGCGCCTTGGGCAGCAGATAAGGCGCGTTCGACATGCTCTCCATGCCTCCCGCCACGATCACGTCTGCCGATCCCGCCAGCAGCATGTCGTGCGCGAACATCGCCGCGCGCATGCCCGACCCGCACATCTTGTTGACGGTCGTCGCCCCCGCGGCGAGCGGCAGCCCCGCGCCGAGCGCTGCCTGGCGCGCGGGCGCCTGACCCTGTCCGGCGGGCAGCACGCAGCCCATCACGACCTCGTCGATCTGCTCGGGCTTGAGGCCTGCGCGCTCGACGGCCGCGGCGATCGCAACCGCGCCGAGCTGCGGCGCCGTGAGCGTCGCGAAGTCGCCCTGAAAGCCCGCCATCGGCGTGCGCGCCGCCGCAACGATCACGATGGCGTCCTGCTTTTGCGTCTCACTCATGTTTCTGCTCCTTGATGAATCCGGGTTGAACGTGTTCGCCGCTCATGCGACGCGCACGGCCGGCGCGTCGTCGCGCGCGAAGCGTTCGGGGTAGCGCACGCTAAAGCGTATCGATGCGTCGTAGGGAAAGCAGTCCGGCACCTCGCCCGCGATGAGCCGCGCGCGGCTCTCCTGCCAGAGCGCGGGCTCGAAGAAGTCCGCGTGCTGCGCGAGAAACGCGCGCTTCACGCGCGGATCGCCGAGCAGGAAGGGGCCGTAGGTCTCAGGAAAGATGTCGCGCGGGCCAACGGCATACCATGGCTCGCCAGATAGTTCGTCCTCCTCATTACGTGCGGGCGGCACGGCGCGCACGTTGCAATCGGTGAGGTACTCGATTTCGTCGTAGTCGTAGAACACCACGCGGCCGTTGCGCGTCACGCCGAAGTTCTTGTAGAGCATGTCGCCCGGGAAAATGTTCGCGCGCAGCAGGTCTTTCACCGCGTTGCCATATTCGCGTATGCCGTGCTCGACCTCTTCGTCGCTGCCGTTCTGCAGATAGAGGTTGAGCGGCACCATGCGCCGCTCGATGTACACATGCCGGATCACGAGGTTGTCGCCCTCATACTCGATCATCGAGGGCGCGAGCGTTTGCAGCTCGCGCACGAGCGCCTCATCGAGCCGCGCGATGGGCAGCGCCACGCTCGAATATTCGAGCGTATCGGCAAGCCGCCCCAGACGGTCGTGGCGCTTCACGAGCTGGTATTTCGCCACCACCTGCTCGCGCGTGGTTTCTTTCGGCGCGGGAAAGCTGTCCTTGATGACCTTGAACACGTAGGGATACGAAGGCAGCGTGAACACGATCATCACCATGCCGCGGATGCCGGGTGCGACGATGAACCGATCGCTCGAATGCGAGAGGTGGTGCAGCAAGTCGCGATAGAACAGGTTCTTGCCCTGCTTCTGCAAACCGAGCGACGTGTAGATCTCGCCCTTCGCCTTGCGCGGCATGATGGTGCGCAAAAACTCCACACAGGCGGACGGCACTTCCATGTCCACCAGGAAATACGAATGCGAGAAGCTGAACAGGATGAGCAGTTGCTCGGTGCGCAGCAGCACCGTGTCCAACGCGAGCTTGCCCGCTTCCACGTGACGGACCGGCACGACGAACGGCGCGAGCAGATCGCCGTTGATGATGCGCCCGACGATATACGCGCCCTTGTGGCGAAAGAACAGGGACGAGAGGACGTGAATCTGGAAGTTCGGCTTGGGCTCCACCACGCCGAAGGTGTCGAGCATCGTCTGCATGATGCAGTCGACGTCGCGCCCGAGGTCCTCGAAAGGCGTTTCGAGCTGGAAGTTCGTGACGATGCGTTCCAGCGTTGCCGCGAGTCCGTCCTTGCCCGGATAGTACGCGCGATAGGTGGGCTTCGCGGCGGGCTCGTCGTTCTCGATGTATTCCGTCGAGATGGCGGGCCGCACGAAGATGAAATCGTTGTTGAAGTACGAGCGGTGCAGGATCTTGCAGCACACGGAGTTGAAGAACGTCTCCGCGCATTCGGGCTGCCTGTGCGTCGTGAGGAGGCCGATGTAGTGCAGCTTGATCTGCTGCCAGACTTCGTCGTCGATGGTCTCGGCGCCGTATTCGTCTTCGAGCGCGACCACGCACTCCTTCACACGATCGTCATAGGAGGCGATGCGCTCGCGCGCGAGCAGCTGCAGGGCGCGCCAGTCGGCCGCCTCGAAGAACGCCCTCGCCCTCACCGCCGCTTCGCAGAAGTTGTGGTAATGACGGTTGAAGCCGTCGAGCATGGTCTGCGCGACATCGAATCCGATCTGCGACGAAAGCAGTTTCGGGAAGTGTTTCATGGCGGCCATGCCCGTTTCGCAAGCGCGAGCGTCAGGTTTTCGCGCGCGCGGCCGGCGCGCCGCTATCGAGCGCCGCGCTGTCGTGCGCCGCGGTCTCGCGTGCCGCGCTCTTGTCGAGCAGCGTGCGCGCCTGCGCCTCGTACTGCGCGAGATCTTCGAGCGTCGCGTCGAGGTCGGCGCGCTGGCGCTCGAGTATCTCGCGGTGGTGCACGACCGTATCGAGGAAGGCCTGGAGCTGCGGGAGCGTGTCGGTGGGCGACTCGTAGAGGTCCAGCAGCGTGCGGATCTCCGAGAGCGTGAAGCCGAGGCGCTTGCCGCGCAGCGTCAGCTTCAGGCGCGTGCGATCGCGCCCCGAAAACACGCGCTTCAGGCCGCCCGCGCCTTCGCGGCTCGGCGCCAGCAGGCCCTGGTCCTCGTAGAAACGGATCGCGCGCGGCGTTACGTCGAATTCCCGGGCAAGTTCGGTAATCGTGTACTGGATCGTCATGATGAGCGGAGAGCGGCTGGCCCGGCGTCGTCTGCACGACGGCGCGAGGGGAGATAGAATCGACGTTTACGTTATCGTCAAGTGCGCGGTTGCGCAACCGGCAAGAGCGACGCGCGAAACGCGCTCTGCATGGGGCCGGAGTAGGCGCTGAAGCGCTAACTCCGGCCGACACAGGAGAAGACACCCCCAATGAATGCCCTCGAACACCAGCTCGACTATCCCTACGCCGACACCTTGCCGGAGCCCGGCGTCGCCTTCGACGTCGCGCCCGGCGTGAAATGGCTGCGCATGCCGCTGCCGTTCGCGCTCGACCACATCAACCTCTGGCTGCTGCGCGACGAGATCGACGGCCAGCAAGGCTGGACCGTCGTGGACTGCGGCATCGCCAACGACACCATCAAGGCCCGCTGGGAAGACGTGTTCGAGAATCAGCTGGAAGGCCTGCCGGTGCTGCGCGTGCTCGTCACGCACTGCCACCCCGACCATATCGGCCTCGCGCACTGGATCTGCACGGGCGGCGAAAAGCAGCGCTGGGACGTGCGCCTCTGGATCACGCTCGGCGAATATATGCAGGCGCGCGTGATGGCAGCCGGCGACGGCTCGAACGCGGGCGGCGAAGGCGCGGCGCGCCATTTCGCGCGTCACGGCCTCGCCGACGAAGCCTCGCTCGACAAGCTGCGCAACCGCCGCGGCTACTACGGCAGCCTCGTGCCCGCGCTCCCCACGCAATATCGCCGCCTGCGCGAAGCCGATACGGTGGCGATCGGCGGGCGCGGCTGGCGCGTCATTACGGGCTACGGCCATTCGCCCGAGCACTGCGCGCTCTTTTGCGAAGCGACCGGCGTGCTGATTTCCGGCGACATGGTGCTGCCGCGCATCTCGACCAACGTCTCGGTGTTCGACATGGAGCCCGAAGGCGATCCGCTGGGCCTCTACCTCGAGTCGCTCGACCGGTATGAAACGCTGCCGGAGAACACGCTCGTGCTGCCCTCGCACGGCAAGCCGTTTCGCGGCGTGCGCACGCGCATCGCGCAGCTGCGCGCGCACCACGACGCACGCCTCGCCGAAGTGATGGAGGCATGCGAGCGCGCGCCGCAAAGCGCCGCCGACATCGTGCCGATGATGTTCAAGCGCGAGCTCGATATCCACCAGATGACCTTCGCGATGGGCGAAGCGCTCGCGCACCTGCATCTGCTGTGGCTCGCAGGCAAGGTCACGCGCACGAGCGGTGCGGACGGCGTGGTGCGGTTTGCGACCTGATTTGCGACCTGATTTGCGGCGTGATTCGCGACCTGAATAGCGCCTGCGCACAAAGAAAAACGGGCGGCCCGTCAGGAGCCGCCCGTTTTTACATGGCGCAAGGCATGAGAAACGTCAGTTGCCGCCGCCGGTGATCAGATCAGCGCCCTTGGGCCGCACGAACTTGAACGTCGAAGGCGGCAGCGACGGGTTCTTCTCGATGTTGGAGAACGTGAGCAGCGTCACGTTGCCGAACACGTCGTGCAGCTCCATGGCTTCGAGATTGCCGTCGCGAAAGCCGATGCCCACGCTCTTGAACTGCGTGTCCTTCGACTTCGGAATCAGCTCCAGCCAGTCGATGCCGTTCTTCACGCCTGCGTCGGAAAGCGTGAAGTTCTTGTCGAGATCGTTGCTGCCGAACAGGATCGCGGCCGGGCTCGCGCCGAGCGCGCCGCCAAGCTTGCGTTCGGTCACCTGGTTCAGGTCCTTGTCAAAGACGTAGAGATTGTCGCCGTCCGACTGCAGCAGTTGCTGATACGGCTTCTCATACGACCAGATGAACTTGCCGGGCCGCGCGAACACGAACGTGCCGCTCGAAGTCTTGGCGTTCAACGTGGCCGTGGCGATGGCGTCGCTGGCGTTCTTCGCACCCGACGGCGCCTTCAGTTCGCGCTGCACGAAGCTGCCGCGCGCGGAGTGGACCTGCGAGACGAACTGCTTGAGTTGATCGGTGCCGCTCGCATACGCCTGCGAGACCATCAGGACCGACGCGCCGAGCGTGGCAAAAACAACGGCGAAAAGCGCGCGGCGCGCGGTGCGCGCAAAGCGGGTCGGTTGTCCAGCGGGATACTGCATCTATCGTTCTCCAGGAGTGGGGTCTTTGGCCGTCGCGAAGCCGGGCAAGCCAGCAAAGCCAGCAAAGCCAGCGACACGGCGGCCTGGCGCGGCTTATTCGGCCTCGCCGCGATTGGGCACGAGGATCTCGCGGTTGCCGCTCGACGACATCGCCGAAACGAGCCCGGACTGCTCCATCTGTTCGAGCAGCCGCGCCGCGCGGTTGTAGCCGATGCGCAAGTGCCGCTGCACGAGCGAAATCGACGCCCGGCGATTCTTGATGACCACTTCGACGGCCTGATCGTATAGCGGATCGGACTCGTCACCGGTGCCGCTGGTTCCCGCGGCCGTGCCCTCGTCACCCTCGCCCCCTACGCCGCCTTCGAGGATGCCCTCGATATAGTTCGGCTCGCCCTGCTCCTTGAGCTTCTCGACGACGCGATGCACCTCGTCGTCGGCCACGAACGCGCCATGCACGCGCACGGGCAGGCCGCTGCCCGGCGGCAGGTAGAGCATGTCGCCCATGCCGAGCAGCGACTCGGCGCCCATCTGGTCGAGAATCGTGCGCGAGTCGATCTTCGACGACACCTGGAACGCAATACGCGTGGGCACGTTGGCCTTGATGAGGCCGGTGATGACGTCCACCGACGGGCGCTGCGTGGCGAGGATCAGGTGGATGCCCGCCGCGCGCGCCTTCTGGGCGATACGCGCGATCAGCTCTTCCACCTTCTTGCCGACCACCATCATGAGGTCGGCGAGCTCGTCGATCACGACGACGATGTGCGGGAGCTTCTGGCACGGCTCCGGATCGTCCGGCGTAAGGCTGAACGGGTTCGGGATCTTCTCCTCACGCTTGTTCGCCTCTTCGATCTTGTTGTTGTAGCCCGCGAGATTGCGCACGCCCAGCTTGCTCATGAGCTTGTAGCGGCGCTCCATCTCGGCCACGGTCCAGTTCAGCGCGTTGCCAGCCTGGCGCATGTCGGTCACGACGGGGCACAGCAGATGCGGAATGCCCTCGTAGACGCTCATTTCGAGCATCTTCGGGTCGATCAGGATCATGCGGACCTGCTCGGCGCTCGCCTTGTAGAGCAGAGAGAGGATCATCGCGTTGATCCCCACCGACTTGCCCGAGCCGGTCGTGCCGGCCACGAGCAGGTGAGGCATCTTCGCTAGATCGGCGCACACCGGCTTGCCGCCGATATCCTTGCCAAGGCCCATGGTGAGCGCCGAAGGCGCGTCGGCATAGACCGCCGAGCCGAGGATCTCGGAAAGGCGCACGGTCTGCCGGCGCTGGTTCGGCAGCTCCAGCGCCATGAAATTCTTGCCCGGAATCGTTTCCACCACGCGGATCGAGACGAGCGAGAGCGAGCGGGCGAGATCCTTCGCGAGGTTCACGATCTGGCTGCCCTTCACGCCCGTGGCCGGCTCGATCTCGTAGCGCGTGACCACCGGGCCCGGATACGCGGCCACCACGGCCACGTCCACGCCGAAGTCCTTGAGCTTCTTTTCGATGAGGCGCGAGGTGAATTCGAGCGTGTCGTCGGAGACGGTTTCCTGCGTGGCCGCCGCCGGGTCGAGCAGCGAGATCGCGGGCAGCGTGGAGTCGCCCGGCAGATCCGTGAAGAGGGGCACCTGGCGCTCCTTCTCCACGCGCTCGGAGCGCTGCGGCGTGACCACGGGCGGCACGATCGTGACCGGCTCGTGCTCCTCGATCTTCACGCGGCCGCGCTCGACCTTGCCTTCGCGCTTCACCGCCGCGGCTTCGCCGAGCTTGCGGTCGCGGCCTGCCTCGCGGCGCAGCCTGGCCATGGTCACGGCGTTGATGATGGATTCGCCGACCTTTTCAGCCACCGAGAGCCACGAGAAACGGAAGTACAGCGAGAGCCCGATGCCGAGCGCGAGCAGGAGCGCGAGCGTGCCGCCCGTGAAACCGAGCGCGTGCGCAACGCCGCGCGCAACGGCCCCGCCCACCACGCCGCCGGGCGTCTGGGGCAGTTGCACCTTGAGCGACCACATGCGCAGCGCTTCGATGCCGCAGCTCGAAAGCATGATGAGCACGAACGACAAGGCTTCGGCGACCCAGCTGATGTCGCGCGGCTTGTCCTCGTCGTCGTCGGCAATCGCCTCGTGGCGCGTGATGCGCTGGTAGTTCGCCGAAATGAGGCGCCCGAGCAGCACGATCCACCAGTACGCAGAGAGGCCGAACAGCAGCAGCAGGATGTCCGAGACGCGCGCGCCGACGCGCCCCGCCCAGTTCGAGATGTGGTCGACCTGGGCCGCGTGCGTCCAGCTCGGGTCATGGCGGCTGTAGCTGATGAGCGCCATCAGCAGAAACACGCCGAGCGCGACCTGCAGAATCCAGCGGATTTCGGTGAAAAGGCGCGACATGCGGTGAGGCAATGCCTGCGCCTGCGCGGAAAAGGGAGCTTTGGCCATTGAATCCTGGGCTGATTCTTGATGCGTTCGCGGTCCGCCAGTCCACTCGTCTGCCCGGCACCCCGGGGCAGACGGGCGCGCGGCCGCCTTCGTCCGATCCGGCCTATTGTAAACGCGTTGTTTCGGCCCCGGCGGCCCCTCGCTGTAAATGACGGTAACTGACAACGCCGTGGGGGCGGCACCCGGCGACATCAGGCCGCGCGAAACCCGCCGGGCCTCGCCGCGCGGCGCGTTGCGAGGCCCAGGCTATCGCGCCGATCAGCAAGCTTCATCGAGCGCCCGGTTCCCCCGGCCTTTATAATTGCCGGCTGATGCCCAATTACCTGCGTGAGCGCCGCCGCAATACCGGGCGGCCCGCGCCACGCAGCGCCTTTCTACGGAATTCGATCATGTCTGCAACCAAACACGCCAAAGTCCTGATTCTCGGTTCCGGCCCCGCCGGCTACACGGCTGCCGTCTACGCGGCGCGCGCGAACCTCTCGCCGCTGCTCGTCACGGGTCTCGCCCAGGGCGGCCAGCTCATGACCACGACCGACGTCGAGAACTGGCCCGCAGACCCGAATGGCGTGCAAGGCCCCGAGCTGATGCAGCGATTCCTGGAGCACGCCGAGCGCTTCAACACGGAAATCGTGTTCGATCACATCCACACGGCGAAGCTGAACGAAAAGCCCATCCGCCTGATCGGCGATTCGGGCGAGTACACCTGCGACTCGCTCATCATCGCGACCGGCGCGTCGGCGCAATATCTCGGCCTGCCGAGCGAAGAGCTGTACATGGGCCGCGGCGTCTCGGCCTGCGCGACCTGCGACGGCTTTTTCTACCGCAACCAGCACGTCGCCGTGGTCGGCGGCGGGAACACGGCCGTTGAAGAGGCGCTGTACCTCTCCGGCATCGCGAAGAAGGTCACGGTCATTCATCGCCGAGACAAGTTCCGCGCCGAACCGATCCTGATCGACCGCCTGCTGGAGAAGGAAAAGGAAGGCGTGGTCGAGATCAAATGGGAACACGTGCTCGACGAAGTCAAGGGCAACGAAGGCGGCGTGAACGGCCTGCGCATCAAGAACGTGAAGACGGGCGAAACCACCGACGTGGACCTGCAAGGCCTCTTCGTCGCGATCGGCCACAAGCCGAACACGGACATTTTCGCGGGTCAGCTCGAGATGAAGAACGGCTACATCATCACGAACGGCGGCCTGAACGGCAATGCCACCGGCACGAGCGTGCCGGGCGTGTTCGCGGCCGGCGACGTGCAGGATCACGTCTACCGCCAGGCCATCACGAGCGCGGGCACGGGCTGCATGGCCGCACTCGACGCGCAGCGCTACCTCGAGACCGTCAGCGAAATCGGCGCGCACGTGATGAGCGCCGAAGCCGAACGCTAAAGCGATGCTGGTGCGCCGCCCGCCGGGGCGGCCATCCCCAACGCATCGCGCATCGGGCCTCGCACCGCTAAAATAGCGGTCTGGAACCCGGAGCCCGGCGGCACACCGGCAACGAGGGCCGCGGCCAGC
>DATBXG010000424.1:0-3393 GCA_036514415.1 Paraburkholderia sp. | reverse complement strand
GCGACGTCGACGCGCTGCACGCGTGGTCCGCGATGGCGCGCGAATTCGGCGTGGAATCGCAGGTCATGAGCGGCGCAGCGTTTCGCCGCCGCTACCCATGGGTCGGCCAGGCCGCAACAGGCGGGGCGCTCTGCGCGAGCGACGGCCAGGCGAATCCGCGTCTCGTCTCGCCCGGCTTCGCCGCGGCGGCGCGGCGCGCGGGCGCGCACGTGCAGGAGCAAACCGCGCTCAGCGACCTGAGCTTCGACGGCCGGGGCTTCCAGATGCGCGCGGGCGATGCCCGCATCAGCGCCGACTGGCTCATCAACGCGTCGGGCGCCTGGGCCAATACGGTTGCGGGCGCATTCGGCGAAACCGTGCCGATGAAACCGATCTACCCGAACATGTGGGTGACCGAGCCGCTGCCGCGCTTCATCCAGCACAACGTGGGCGTGTATGGCGGCGGCGTCTACGCGCGCCAGGTGGAGCGCGGCAACTGCGTGATAGGCGGCGGCCGCGGACACGGCGACGGCGAATACGCGCAGCCTTCCACCGCCACCACGCGAGCCGTCATGCGCGACGCCTGCGCGCTGCTGCCAGGCCTGCGCGACGCCCTCCTCATCCGCACGTGGAGCGGCGTGGAAGGCGAAACGCCGGACAGCAACCCCATCATCGGGTTCAGCACCACCACGCCGCGCCTCCTGCACGCCTTCGGCTTTTCCGGCGGCGGCTTCCTGCTGGCGCCGGGCGTGGGCGAGGTCCTCGCCGAACTCGTCACCGAAGGCGCGACGAGCACGCCCATTGAAGCGTTCGCCATCGGCCGCTTCACGCAGTCTTCCGTTCATGCCGCTCTCCCAATCAAATAAGGAGTCCCCACGATGAAACTCACACGCACCCTGGCCTCGCTAGCCGCACTCGTCGCTTTTGGTTTCTCCGCCGCTGCCTGGTCGCAGACGAAGACGATCTACGTGGGCATGAATGGCGGCCCGATGGAGAAGGCTTATACGAGCCAGGTCCTGCCCGACTTCGAGAAGGCCAACAACGTCAAGGTGGTGGTCGTGCCGGGCACGTCCTCCGACGTGCTCGCGAAGCTGCTGGCCAACCGCAACAGCCCGCAGATCCATGTCGCCTTTCTCGACGACGGTGTGATGGCGCGCGCCGTGAGCATGGGCGTGTGCGAAAAGCTCGACGATTCGCCGGTGCTCAAGGAGCTCTACCCGTTCGCGCGCATGAAAGGCGACGTGGGCGCGGGTGTGCAGCTCGGCATGACGGGCATCGGCTACAACACGAAGCTGTTCACGGATAAAGGCTGGGCGCCGCCGACCTCGTGGCTCGATTTCGCCAATCCGAAGTACAAAGGCAAGGTGGTGTTCCAGTCGGCGTCCAGCAGCACCTTCGGCCTGCACGGCTTTCTCGCCATCAACCGCTTGATGGGCGGCAGCGAGAACAACGTCGAGCCGGGCTTCACCAAATGGGGCAGCACGGTGGGGCCGAACGTCGTCGAATACATTCCGAACTCGGCCAAGCTCTCGGAGATGATCCAGACCGGCGAGGCCGGAATCTTCCCGCTCACGCCCACGGCCGTGGGCGACCTGAAGGACAAGGGCCTGCCCGTGGCGTACGCCAGCCCGAAGGAAGGCGCCGTGCTCCTGCTCGTGGACCTGTGCGTCGTGAGGAACAACCCCGACCCGCAGCTCGCGCAGAAGCTCGCGCAGTTCCTGCTCTCGGCGCCCGCGCAAAGCAAGGCGGCGACAGCAGGCAAGCAGATTCCGACCAACCAGAACGCGACCATGCCGCCGGACATGCAAAAGAGCCTGGGCAACCTCGACCAGCTCGTGAAGAAGGTGACGGTGGTCGACTGGGACGTCATCAACGAGCACCGCGCGCAGTGGGATTCGCGCTGGAACCGGCAGATCGAGCAATGATCGATTGATTGTCGAGGGTGGCGGGCGAGGCGCGTCCTGTATCATCCACGGGTTGTCGAACCGCCCGCTCGCCCATGCGCACCGCCCTCGATTCTTCCTCCCGCCTTTCCGCTTTCGCCCGGGCTCCGCGCGCCAGCCTCCTCGCGCTGGCATTTGCCGCCGCGTGCGTGCTGCCGGGGTGCGCAACGGGCCCGGCCTCGCAAACGCAGGCCGCAAACGCGCTCCCGCCCGATACGGTCACGCTCTTCCCCATCGAGCACTACGATCAGAACGTCGATCACTGGATCGATCCGGCCAGCGCCGCTTACGACCAGCCCTTCCTTTCGCCGGAAGTCCAGCGCGCGCAATTCGACGCACTCATGGCGCGCTATTTCGGTGCGGGTCCGAACGATCCCTCGCCATGGAATCGTGCATTTGTCGAGCAGCGCGTGTATCGCGACGGCGGCAGCGACATTGCCGCGCTACAAACGCGACGTCTCGCCTGGTTCGACAACACGGACAAAGCGCCGGGCCGCATCGGCTACGGCATGAATTTCCGGCCGCACACGAAGGCGTGGATCGACGCCATCGGGCGCAACGCCAACGTCAGCCAGTTCGAGCAGGCCAGCGGCTTCGACGCCGCGCGCCGTGCGATCACCACGACGGCGCTGTACGTGCGCGAGCTGCCCACCATCGATCCGTCGTTCTACTCGCATCGCATTGCGGGCGAAGGCTACCCCTTCGACAACCTCCAGGTCAGCGCAGTGCGGCCGGGCACGCCCCTCTACGTGCTCGGCACGAGCGCGGACGGCGCCTGGCGCTATGTGCAAACGCCGGACGTCCAGGGCTGGGTGCGCAGCGACGGCGTGGCGAGCGTGGACGATGCGTTCGTGAGCGCCTGGCGCGCAGCGGCGCGGCAGTCGCTCGGCGTCGTGGTGGTGGCCTCCGCTGCGCTGAGCGACGGCGGCGGCGTGTTCCGCTTCGAAGCCCCCGCCGGCACGCTGCTGCCGCTACGTCCCGCTTCCGGCGCGGCACCGGGCCAGGTGCTCGTGCCGGCGCGCGACATCGACGGCCGCGCGACGATCCGCACCGCTCGACTCGATTCGAACGAGATCGTGCCCGCGCCGCTCGCGGCCACGCCGCGCCATCTCGCGCAACTCATGAAGGCGCTGATCGGACGCCCGTACGGCTGGGGCAACACGAACTTCGACAATGACTGTTCCGCCGAGCTGCAAAGCATTTTCGCGGCGTTCGGCGTGTGGCTGCCGCGCCATTCGTCCACGCAGATGAGCGCCGGCGCGATGACCGACCTTTCGGCTTCCACGCCCGCGCAGCGGCTCGACTGGCTCGTTCATCATGGTGCGCCCATGCGCACGCTGATCTATATTGGCGGCCACGTGATGCTCTACCTCGGCAACACGGAGCGCGACGGCAAGACAGTGCCGCTCGTGTACCAGGATGTGTGGGGCCTGCATCCCGCCGACGACAGCCGCCGCGCCGTGATCGGCGG
>DATBXG010000423.1:0-2618 GCA_036514415.1 Paraburkholderia sp. | reverse complement strand
GCGAAACATTTGCGCGCGCTGTTCATCTCGGACGTTCATCTCGGCACCCACGGCTGCCAGGCCGCCAAGCTCCTCGACTTTCTCCGCTATCACGACGCCGACACGGTCTACCTAGTTGGCGATATCGTCGACGGCTGGGCGCTGCGCTCATCATGGTACTGGCCGCAGGCGCACAACGACGTCGTGCAGAAGCTGTTGCGCAAGGGCCGTAAGGGCGCGCGGCTGATCTACGTTCCCGGCAACCACGACGAATTCCTACGCGGCTATTACGGCACGCACTTCGGCGGCATCGACGTCGTCGAGAACACCGTGCACGTCGGCGTCGACGGCAAGCGTTACCTCGTAGTGCATGGCGACATCTTCGATCTCGTTGTGACGCAGGCGCGCTGGCTCGCGCTGCTTGGCGACAAGGCCTACGAATTTGCGATCACGCTCAACCGCCTGTTCAACGCGCTGCGCCGCGTGTTCGGCGCGCCGTACTGGTCGCTGTCGAAATGGGCGAAGCACAAAGTGAAGAACGCGGTGAACTACATCGGCGCATTCGAGAAGGCGCTCGCGGTCGAGGCGCAGAAGTATGGCGCCGCCGGCGTGATCTGCGGCCACATCCACCACGCCGTGATCCACGACACTTACGGCATCCGCTACATCAATTGCGGCGACTGGGTGGAGAGCTGCACGGCGATCGCCGAGCATCACGACGGCACCTTCGAGATTATCGTGTGGGATGACGTGCGTCCGGAGCCTTTGGCTGAAACCGCGCGCGGTCCAGATTTGCAGGACGCGACCATCCAGCCGGCCGCCGCCGCTTGAGACACGCATGAAAATCCTGATCGTCACCGACGCCTGGCATCCGCAGGTGAACGGCGTCGTGCGCACCTTGGGGCAGGTCGCGCACGAGGCGCCGGCGCTCGGCTCGCAGGTGACGTTCCTCACTCCAGACGAATTCCGCACCTTTCCGATGCCAAGCTATCCGGAGATCCGGCTCTCTCTGGTGCTGCCGCGCATGATCGAGCGGCGGCTCAACGCGGCCATGCCCGACGCGATCCACATCGCGACGGAAGGTCCGCTCGGGCAGGCAACGCGCCGTGTCTGCCTGCCGCGTGGGCTGCCGTTCACAACCGGCTTTCATACGCGCTTTCCCGATTACGTCGCCGACCGCGTGCCGTTCGGCCGGCGCTGGTCGAGCGAATTGACCTGGGCGTGGCTGCGCCGGTTTCACGGACCGTCGACGGCCGTCATGGCGGCGACGCCGAGCTTGGTGCAGGAGCTCGACGCGCGGCGGTTCCGCAATGTCAAATTATGGGCGCGCGGCGTCGATGCCGACCTGTTCCGGCCGCGCGAGAGCGCGAGCCTTAATCTGCCGCGGCCGATCTTTCTCACCGTGGGACGGCTGGCGGTCGAGAAGAACGTCGACGCCTTTCTGCGGCTCGATCTCCCGGGCAGCAAGGTCGTCGTTGGCGATGGACCGGCGCGCGAGCATCTTGCACAGCGATATCCGGAGGCGGTTTTTCTCGGCGCCAAGCACAGCGAGGCGCTGGCGGAGATTTACGCGGCGAGCGACGTGTTCGTATTTCCGAGCCTCACCGACACGTTCGGGCTCGTGCTGCTCGAAGCACTGGCGAGCGGCGTTCCGGTCGCGGCGTTCCCGGCGCCCGCGCCGCGCGACGTGCTTAAGGCTGCGCCGGTCGGCGCGCTCGACACCGATCTGCGGCGCGCATGCCTCGCCGCGCTTGACTGTTCGCGGCAAGACTGCCGCGACTTCGCGCTGACGATGACCTGGCGCGAATGCGCGCGCACGTTCCTGCAGCATGTCGCCGACGGCAACACCTCCGTCCGGCAGAAGCGCGCAAAGCGGCTTCGGCACGCGCGGCTGTAGCGCGGCGGCATGACAGCGTAAGCCGCGTGCGCTAGCTTCGCGGCATGTCAGCCAAAGTCCTTCCCACATTCGCCGACGTCGATCTCGCCGCCGATCGCATCAGAGGCGTCGCAGTGCGCACGCCCTTGATCAACGCCCCGGTGCTCGACGAGCGGTTGCGCGCGCGGGTTTTCCTGAAAGCCGAGACGCTGCAGCGCACGGGCTCGTTCAAATTCCGCGGCGCCTATAATAAGATCTCTTCCATCGCGCCCGAGCGGCGCGCGGGCGGCGTGGTCGCCTACTCGTCCGGCAATCATGCGCAGGGCGTCGCGGCGGCGGCGAAGCTCAACGGCATGCGCGCGACCATCGTAATGCCAGCCGACGCGCCGCTCGCCAAGCGCCAGCGCACGCAGGCGCTCGGCGCCGAGGTCGTGCTCTACGATCGCGACCGTGAGAACCGGGCAGCGATCGCGCATAAAATCGCGGAGGAGCGCGGCGCGACCCTGGTGCCGCCGTTCGACGATCCGCTGATCATCGCGGGGCAGGGGACGATCGGACGCGAGATCGTGGAGGACCTATCGACGCTGGGCCTGAAGCCCGATCTGGTGCTGGTCGGCTGCTCCGGCGGCGGACTGATCGCGGGCACCGCGCTCGGCGTGAAGGCGCGCGTGCCGGACGCGGTATTCTACGCGGTCGAGCCGGCGGGCTTCGACGACACGCTGCGCTCGTTCGCGTCTGGCAATCGCGAGCGCAACGCGCGCAT
>DATBXG010000422.1:0-7322 GCA_036514415.1 Paraburkholderia sp. | reverse complement strand
GCCGACGAGCAGCGGCAGACGCAGCACGAACCCGCCCACGAGCCGCACATGCATGCCCGTGAGCAGCACGTTGTCGCGCACGTAGTTGAAGTGCGAAACGCCGCCCTCACCCGCGCTGAAGTAGCGCACCGGCGCTTCGATGCGAATGGGGCGCACGCCGGCCCAGCACAGGCGCACGGCGGCTTCGGGATCGAAGTCGAAGCGGCGCATCCACGTCTGGCGGTGCATGATCGCCGCGAGCGGCGCGATCGGGTAGACGCGAAAGCCGTAGAGCGAATCGCCGATACCGGCCCACAGCGTTTCGAAGTCGGCCAGGACGTTCGAGAGGCGCCGTCCCTGCACGCGCAACTGCGGCGCGCTCGCGTCGAACTTCGGCAAGCCCAGCACCATGGCTTCGGGCGCGGCCTGCGAGGCGGCCATGAACTCGGGAATCAGCGCGGCGGGGTGCTGGCCGTCGGAGTCCATCGTCAATACGTGTGTGAAGCCGCGTTCGGCGGCGGCTTCGAGCCCCGCGAGCACCGCGCCGCCCTTGCCGCGATTCTCGGGCAGAACGATCACGTGCAGGCCGGGGTCATTCAGGGCCATGGCCTGCAGGCGCTCGGCGCTGCCGTCCGTGCTGCCGTCCACCACCACCCACACGGGGTTCCATTGCGCGCGTGCGCCGCGCACGGTCTCGTCGAGCTTGGCGCCCGGGTTGTAGCTCGGGATCAGGACGAGATGCGTGGACGAGGCGCTCGGCGTGGACATGGCAGCGGCCGCTCCGGCAGCGGGAGACCCTGAGAAAATAGTAGGTCGCGCCGCCGCGCGCGCATAACCGTCGTCGTCAGCGCCTTCGCGGGCATCGCGCCCAACCGGTGGCGCGACTTCGTAACAGGATGCTTCGCCATCAGCACCCGCGGCGCCCGTGCTTGCACCGGGCGCGGAGCGCGACTGCCGCTTGGCGTCGAAGGGTTGCACAGACACTTGTCTTTCCTCAGAGGATGCGGTTAGCGCGAAGGCCGCGCTCAGGCGAGACCGCCGTTGATCGAGAGCACTTGCCCTGTCACATAGGCGGCCGCGTCGGAGACCAGGTACGCCACCATGCCGGCGACTTCGGCGGGCTGGCCGGCGCGCTGCGCGGGCACGAGCTGCTTGATGCGCGCGGCGGGAAACGCGCGCTCCGCCATGGGCGAAGCGATGATGCCCGGCGCCACGGCGTTCACGGTGATGCCCCGCGAGGCCAGCTCCAGCGAAAGCGATTTCGTCGCGCCGATCAGCCCCGCTTTCGCGGCCGCGTAGTTCGCCTGGCCGCGATTGCCCATCACGCCCGCGAGCGAGGCGATGTTGACGATGCGCCCGTGGCGCGTGCGGATCATCGGCATGAGGAGCGGCTGCGTCACGTTGAAAAAGCCGTTGAGCGAGACGTCGATCACGCGGCGCCATTGCTCGCGCCGCATGCCCACGAGCGGCGCGTCGTCATGAATGCCCGCGTTGTTCACGAGGATCTGCACGGGCGCTTCCTCGACGAGACGCGTGAGCGCGGCTTCGGTGGCGTCGGCGTCGGTCACGTCGAAGGCGATGGCGTGCGCGCGGCCGCCCGCGGCGACGATGCGCTGCGCGACGGCCTCGGCTTCGCCCACACGACGGTTCGCATGGACCCAGACCTCATGGCCCGCCTGCGCGAGCGCTTCGCTGATAGCCTGCCCGAGTGCGCCGCTGCCGCCTGTCACGAGTGCACGCATGCGATTTCCCCCCTGCCGGCGCCCGTGCGTCAGCGCACGCGGTGCGCCTCGACATAAGCCGCCAGCGCGCCGAGCGTCGCGAAGATCTTTTCGTTATCCGGATTGTCCGAGCGCAGCTCGAAGCCGTACTTCTTCGAGATCAGCAGTGCGATTTCCAGAATGTCGATCGAGTCGAGCCCGAAGCCTTCGCCATAGAGCGGGGTCTCGGCGCTCACGTTGTCGAGCGGGACATCTTCGAGATTCAGCTCGGTCACGATCAGCGTGGCGAGCTCGTTTTCCAGTGCGTTCATCATGCGTGGGCTCTTCGGGCACACCCGCCGTCGCGGCGGCTGCCCGTTTTTAGGGTTCGTTTGATGTAAAAGTTACGCGGATTCTAGTCGATGGGTATCGGTGCGTATACGGTGCTCCCAGCCGAAAGGGTTACAGAGGGTCGGTGCCATGCCGCGCGCATTTCGGGATCGGAACACGCGAGATGCCTGCGCCGCTTTGCGCCTGTCTTGATCGGACGGAAGCCTTGCCAGGCGGGATTCCGAACATTCAGTTACAAACGTGCACACTGCCGGGCGGGTGTTCGCGTCTCGCCATCTTAAAATGTGCGGGCCTGAACGAGTACGCAAGAAACCGGCCCGATAATGGCCTTTTTTATATGACGATTAGCGACGCGCGCCTGGACGACCGGGCGCGCACGCACCCTACGATCCTTACAACGTTTGCCAGCATGCCTTGTCCGCTCAACCATACCGCCTTGGGTTGCGCCGGGATTGTTCCCCGGCCATGCCTGGCGCGCCCCCGGCGCCAGCCGGCGCCGCGCGCCCGGCAGGCTGGCGCGCGCCCTCACGGAGGTGCGCGATGAGCGCGGCGCCGGCGCGCGCGGTGCTGGCCGTGGCGGCGGTGGTCGCCTGGCAGGTCGGCGCGCATTACGCGGTGGCGACGCCGGGCGCACACGGCTTTGGCCTTGCGATGGCGTTCGCGCCGCCGCTCGCGATCGCGCTGGCCGCGGCCGCGCGCTCGCCGTGCCGCGCATGGCTGCTGCCGCTCTGGGCGCTCGTGGTGCTTGCGCTGTGGCTCGTGCGCACGCCCCTTGCTTTCCACTTTGCATGGGGATTGTTTCTGGAGCATGTGAGCTTCAACCTCGCGATGGCGCTGCTATTCGGGCGCACGCTCGCGACGGGGCGCGTGCCGCTCTGCACGCAGTTTGCGGCGATGATCCACGGCGGCTCGCTCACGCCGGCCGTCGCGCGCTACACGCGCCAGATCACGCTCGCATGGACGCTCTTTTTCGTCGCGATTGCCGGCGTTTCGACGCTGATGTTCGCAGTTGCACCGGTTCTCGCGTGGTCGACGTTCGCCAACTACCTGGCGTTGCCGCTCGTGGCTGTGATGTTCGTCGCCGAGCACGCGTGCCGGCGCTTCGTGTTGCCGGGCGAGCCGCGCGCCGGCATGCTCGACGCGATCCGCGCGTACCGGCAGACGACCCAGGCGCACGCGGAGCACTCCTGATGCACGGATGCCGCTCCGCCCGCCTCGCCAACACAGGATTTCGTTTTGATTGAAGTTATGCCGACTCATCCGCTCGTTTTTCACAAGTCGCCCGACCAGGTCATCGCCTGGCGCGACGGCGCGCCCGTCACGGTGCGCACCTTCCTCGCCGATGTCTCGCGCGTGGCCGCGGCGCTGCCGGCGGGCGGCCATGTGTTCAACGTTTGCCGCGACCGCTACCGTTTCACGGTGAGCCTGTGCGCCGCGCTCGTGTCCGGCCGCATCAGCCTGCTGCCCTCCACCCAGACGCCGGAGACGGTGCGCCAGCTCGCCGCCTTCGCACCCGACGCGTTTTGCCTGCACGACACACCCGAATGCGCGATCGACCTGCCGCGTTTCGCGTATCCCGAACCCGAAGCGCAGCAAGAGACCGGCGCACAGGCGCCCTTCGTCATCCCGCAGATCGCCGCCTCGCGCACGATGGCTTACGTGTTCACGTCGGGCTCCACCGGCGCGCCGGTGCCGCATCGCAAGACGTGGGGCGTGCTCGTGGCGGGCGTGCGAGCGTCGGCCGAGCGGCTCGGCTTGCTCGACGCGCACGACTGCACGATCGTCGGCACCGTGCCGCCTCAGCACATGTACGGTTTCGAGGCGACGGTGCTGCTCGCGCTGATCGGCGGTTTGGCGTTCAGCAACCGGCTGCCGTTCTATCCCGGCGATATCCGCGAAGAACTCGAAGCGGTGCCGCAGCCGCGCGTGCTCGTGACCTCGCCGATCCATCTGCGCGCGCTGCTCGGCACCGATCACGCATTGCCGCCGGCCGAACTCGTGCTCAGCGCCACCGCGCCGCTCGCGGAAAAGCTCGCGGGCGAAGCCGAGGCGCGCCTGAAGGCGCCGCTCATCGAAATCTACGGCAGCACCGAAACCGGCCAGATCGCGACGCGGCGCACCGCGCGGAGCGCGACGTGGCAGTTGCACCCGGAGATCCGCCTCGAAGCGCGCGAAAGCGAGACACCGGAAGATGAGGACACGGGGCCGACGATGTGGGTCTCGGGCGGCCACCTGGAGGAGCCCGTGCCCATGGGCGACGCGCTCGAACTGCTCGACGCGCAGCATTTCCTGCTGCACGGGCGCAAGGCGGACCTCATCAACATCGCGGGCAAGCGGACGTCGCTCGCCTACCTCAACCACCAGATCAACGCGATTCCGGGTGTGGTGGACGGCGTGTTCTTCATGCCCCGGCACGACGAACGTGAAGGCGACGAGCACGTGAAGCGCCTCGTTGCGCTCGTGGTCGCGCCCACGCTTGCGCCCGCCGATCTGCAGCACGCGCTGCGCGAGCGCATCGATCCCGCGTTCCTGCCGCGCCCGCTCGTGTTCGTCGATGCGCTGCCTCGCAACGACACCGGCAAGCTGCCGCACGACGCGCTCGCGGCGCTCGTCGCGCGCCATACGCGCGGCGGCCTCGCGCCTGCCACGAAGCGCGCGCCCGATGCGAAGGAAGCGGGCGCGCCGTCGTCCGCGCCTGTGCCCACGCCTGCATCGGCGCTCTCGTTCACGATTCCCGCCGACCATCCGGCGCTGCCCGGCCACTTTCCCGGCCACCCGGTGGTGCCCGGCGTCGTGCTGCTCGATCACGCCATCGACGCGATCGGCACCGCGCTGAACCGGCCGCTCGCCACCTGGAAGCTCAGCTCCGCGAAATTCCTGAGCCCGGCATCGCCCGGCGAGACGTTCGACCTTGCCTGGGATGCCGCGGCGAGCGGTGCGATCCGCTTCACGCTGCGCGCGGGCGCGCGCGATGTCGCGAGCGGCGTGCTCAGCGGCGCAGTCAATGGTGCAATCAATGGCGCAATCGGCGCCGGGCCGCTCACCCACGCGAGCGGGCAAACCGGAGCGCAGCCATGACGAATCGCACCGACTGGGCGAACCAGCAGGAACGCAGCAACACGCTGCTCCTGCGCATCATGACGTGGCTCTCGCTGCGCCTCGGCCGCCGTGCGGGCCGCGCGCTGCTGCACCTGATCGCGCTGTATTTCGTGCTGTTCTCGCCGCGCGCGTGCGCGGCCTCGCGCGACTATCTGCGCCGCGTGCTGGGCCGCCCCGCGCAGTGGCGCGACGTCTACCGCCACGTCTTCACGTTCGCCACGACGATCCACGACCGCATCTATCTGGCGAACGCGCGCTTCGACCTGTTCGACATCCGCCCGCACGGCCATACGCTCGTGGACGCCGCGCTCGCGAAGGGGCGGGGCGTCTTCCTGATGGGCGCGCACCTCGGCAGCTTCGAGGTGGTGCGCGCGCTTGGCCGTACGCGGCCCGACCTGCGCGTGGTCGTGACGATGTACGAGGAAAACGCGCAGAGGATCAACGCGACGCTGGCCGCCGTGAATCCGGCGGCGAAGCCCGAAGTGATCGGGCTCGGCCAGGTCGGCTCGATGCTGAAGGTGCACGAGCGTCTCGACCAGAACTGCATGGTCGGCATGCTCGCGGACCGCACGCTGCTCGCGGACGACGCGGCCACCATGCGGCGCATGGCCTTCCTCGGCGAGCCGGCGGCGTTTCCGCTCGGCCCGCTCTACATGGCCGCGATGCTCAAGCGCCCGGTGCTCTTCATGACGGGCCTTTACCGCGACGGCAACCGCTACGACGTGCACTTCGAAACGCTCGCGGACTTCACGGACGTGCCGCGCGAGGAGCGCCAGCGCACGATCGACGCGGCGCTCGTGCGCTACGTCACGCTGCTCGACCGCTATTGCCGCGCCGCGCCGTACAACTGGTTCAACTACTTCGACTTCTGGCAGGGCGGCAGAAAGGCCGCCAATGCCGGCGCCCCGGCACCGGCCTCGGCCTCGGCCCCGGCCCGCAAGCCGACGCCGACCGCGGCCCCGATGCGCCGCCGCGAGGCGCGCGCCCACGCCGAGCTTCCCGTGCACGAGGTGACCGACGCATGAGCGCGATCCGCCATTTCGCTCCCGTGCGCGCGCGCTGCCTGCGCGCGACGGCAAGCGCTGCATTCTTCGTGATGGCCTTGACCTCCATCGCGCAGGCTGCCGGATCGTCGCAACCCGCCTGGACGCTCGACCGGCTCATGTCCACGCTCGCGCAGCACAAGTCCGGCCACGCGAGCTTCACCGAGACGAAGTACCTCTCGATCGCCGCACAGCCCGTGGAATCGTCGGGCGAACTCGTGTTCGTCGCGCCCGATCACCTGGAAAAGATCACGCAGAGCCCGAAGCCAGAGCATCTCGTGGTGGACGGCGACATGCTGACCGTGCAGCGCGAGAACCACAAGTACACACTCGCGCTCGCGCGCTATCCGGAGCTTGGCGCGTTCATCGAGAGCATCCGCGCGACGCTCGCGGGCAACCGCTTCGCGCTCGAAAAGGTGTACAAGGTCGCGCTGGCGGGCGAGGGCGACGACTGGACGCTGACGCTCACGCCGCTCGACTCGCGCATGCTCAAGGTGGTGAGCACGATCACCATAGACGGCACCGGCGACGCATTGCGCAGCGTCGCGATCCAGCAGGCGGACGGCGATCATTCGCTGATGCGCTTGCACGCCCTTTCTGCGGACGCGAACTGATGGACCCGCGCGCCCATCCGCTCCTCGCACGCGGCTGCGCGCTCGTGCAGCGCCGCGCCGTTGCGGTGTGGCTGCTGTGCCTCGTTGCGTGCGCGGTGGCGATCGGCCGCGCGAATTTCACCGCCGATCTCTCGGCGTTCCTGCCGCGCTCGCCGAGCCCCACGCAGCAGGTGCTCGTCGACCAGCTGCGCGATGGCCTGGCTTCGCGGCTCATTCTCATCGGCATCGACGGCGGCTACGAGAGCACGCGCGCCGCGCTTTCGCGCCGCGTCGCGGCGACCTTGCGCGCCGACCCGCAGTTCGCGGCCGTGCACAACGGCGCGGGCGAAAATGACGCGCGCGACGAGCAGTTCATGTTTGCGCACCGCTATGTGCTGAGCCCCGCGGTCACGCCGCAGCACTTCACGGAACAAGGGCTGCACGACGCGCTTGGCGAGAGCCTCGATCTGCTGACCTCGTCGGCGGGGCTCATCGCCAAGGATCTGCTGCCGCGCGACCCCACGGGCGAGGTGGCGGCGATGGTCGGCCAGCTCGAC
>DATBXG010000421.1:0-2557 GCA_036514415.1 Paraburkholderia sp. | reverse complement strand
GCGGCGAGGCCGACGACGCCCGCCAGTTGGGCGCCCAGTCCCAGAATGAGCCACGGACGCCGGTCGGTGAATGCCGCCGCCGCAAGCGGCAGGAGCAGGGCGCTGGCGGCCTGGAACACGGTCATCGCGGCGAGCAGCGAGCCGCTCGTTTCGACGCTCGCGCCGTGCTGCTGGTAGTACGCAGGCAGCCATGCCACGAGACTCGTATAGCCGCCGTTGACGAGCCCGAAATGCAGGCCGAGCGTCCATGCCCGCCGCTTGCGCCAGATGGGCACCGTTGCTGCCTTTGCGTGTGCGTCGGCGGGCCCGGCCTGCTCTGAAGCTGCCGCCGCACGCGGCGTGCAGCGGTTGCGTGCGCCACCAAATGCGCCATTCAATGCGCCCCAGATCGCGAGCGCGGCGAGCGCGGGCAACGCCCACACGGCGAGCCCCACATGCCACGAGCCGCCACTGCGCGCGACCAACGGGCTCAGGCTCGCGCCGAGGCCGCCGCCGCCCATGATCGACGCCGAGAACAGTCCCATCGCGAGCGGCACCCGCGCCGCGAAGCGCTGCTTCATGACGGCGGGGAGCAGCGCCTGGATGGCCGCGACTCCCGCGCCGGCCGCCGCCGCCGTGAGCATGAGCGCGCCGCCGCTGGCTGCGAACGTGCGGGCCGCGCAGGCTGCGGCAATCGCCACGAGCCCGAGCGCGACGCCGCGCGTTTCGCCGACCCGGCGCGCGAGCACACCGCTGCCGAACGCGCCGAGCCCCATCGCGACGACGGGCAGGCTCGTGAGCAGCGAAGCGCCATAGAAGCTGAGGCCGGTGTCGTGGCGGATCGTCGTCATGAGCGGGCTGATCGAGGTCAGCAGCGGACGCAGGTTCAATCCGATCGCGACGATGGCCGCGTACCACGCGAGCACGCTGGCGGTCTCGCTGGCGGGCATCGGGGAGCGAGGGGGGCGGATTTGAGGGCTCAATTCGGTCAACCTTTTCGCGGCAATATGGTTGACCATTATACGAAATTATTGTCAACAATTTTGCGAGGCCTGATATGCCTGATATGAGCGATCGAGTATGGGCGCAGGTGTATATCGCCTCGGCACGCCACTCGCTACAATGCGACCTGACCCAGCGACCTGACCCGGCTTAGCGCGCCTTCCCATGGCCCAATCTCCCCGTCTCACCGCGCCCCGCGACACCACCGACGAACCGTCCGATGTCGAAGCGCACGTCTATGCATCGATCACTTCCGCGCTGCTAGAGGGCAAGCTCGCGCCGGGCCAGCAGCTTGTCGAACGCGAGCTTGCGGCGGCGTTTGGCTGCACGCGCGGCGCGCTGCGCAAGGTGCTCGCACGGCTGGGCTTCGAGGGCAAGCTCGTGCTCGAACCCAATCGCGGCGCGTTCGTGCCGTCGCCCTCGGAAGACGACATACGCGCCGTGTACCGCGCGCGCCAGGTCGCCGAAGCGGGGGTAATGGTGAGCCTGTGCGGCGCGCTCGACGCCGCGAAGCGACGCAAGCTCGCTGCGCACGTGCGCAGCGAGAAGAAGGCGTTGCGCGAGGCGCGCGTGGACGAGGCGGTGCGCCTCGCGGGGCAGTTCCATCTGCTGCTGACCGAGCAGGCGGGCGGCGCCGCGCTGGTGGAGGCGCTCGCGCAACTGGTCGCGAAAACGGAGCTCTACAAGGCGTTGTTCGATCCGTCGAAGGCGTCGATGTGCGCGCCCGACGAGCACGCGCAGATCATCGAGGCCCTGGAGGCCAGCGACCTTCCGGCCGCGCTCGCGACGATGCGCGCGCATCTCGCCGAGCTGGAGGAGCGGGTGGTGCGGCAGGCGCGCCAGCGCGCGGGCCGCGATCTCAAGGCGGTGTTCGCGGATCTCACGAACGGCTGAACGGGCGCCGTGCGCTGAACGGGCGCGTCAGCCCTGCCCGACGCGCCGGCGCAACTCCTTCGAAGCCGCGAGCGGAATGCGCGCATCGTCCCACGTGGCGAGCCATTCGATCTCTTTCGCGGCGAATACCTGGCCATGATTGCGCAGTGCGTACTGCAATGAATCGATGACGTGATTGCGGATGATTTCGGGCGTCTGCGGGTCGTCGAGGACGATGCGCAACGCTTCGAGCGTGGCCATTGCGTGGTTCCGGAGAGTGGCGATCGTACGGTTATCGCACGACAAAAAAGGCCATGCCACGCGGGAAAAAATGCCCGGCCCACGCGCCTCAGTGCTTTGTGCGCCTGAAGATTTCGTACTCGTCCGCAAAAGCCTTCGCGACCGCGGGCCGCTCGCGCACGCGCTGCGCGTAGGTTGCAATGGCCGGCCACTGCGAGACATCGATGCCCACATACGGCGCCCAGTTCAGCACGGTCACGAGATACGCGTCCGCCACGCTGAACTCGTCGAGCAGGAAGGTGCGCGATTCGAGGTGATGCGCGAGCAGGTCGAAGCGGCGCGGGATCTTGCCGCGCGCATAGGCTTTCACAGCCTCGTCGATGTCCTTGCCGAGCAGCGGCACGAACACGGCCTTGTGCAGCTCGGTGCCGATGAAACCCAGCCATTGCTGCAGGCGCGCGCG
>DATBXG010000420.1:0-2534 GCA_036514415.1 Paraburkholderia sp. | reverse complement strand
GCTGCGCCGACCTGTTCGACGACGCCGAGCGCCGCTTCGCCGCCGACTTTGCGCGCATGCCGCGCGCCTCGCGCGCACTCTTCGTGCGCATGCTGATGCGCAAGGGACCGCAGTTCCGCGCAAGCCGTCTCGCGTACGACGAAATCGGCTGCCCGCGTGCGGCGGCGGCACCGCTCGTCGCGGCGCGCTGGCTCGACGACGCGCCCATGCTCGACCTCGACGCGCTCGCCACCCTCGTGACGAAGGCCGAGCTGCAGGCGCTCGCCGCGCGCCTCGGCATCGCGCTCGAACCTCGCGCCACGCGCGCGGCCACACTCGATGCGCTCAGCGAACACTACGCCGCCGCGCCCGAGCCTCGCGCGTGGCATGCCTGGTTCCCGGCCTCGCCCGACACCGTGTTGCTGTTCGCTGCCGACCCGCTCTGCGAGCGCCTGCGGCTCATGTTCTTCGGCAACCTGCATCAGGACTGGTCCGAGTTCGTGCTCGCCGATCTCGGCGTCTATCGCTACGAGAGCGTGCCCTTCGACGATGCCTCGCGTGCGTTCCACCGCCGCGAGGACATCGACGCGTATCTGGCGCTGCGCGATTGCCGCGACGGACTCGATCGCGCGGCACAGGCCGGGGACTTCGACGCCGCGTCCGCACTCACCGCCGCCATTGCGGCGACCCTCGGCGCGCTCGACGCGCTAGCCCCGCGCACGCAGGCCAACGCGTGGCTACGCGCGCGTCACGACAAGCTGCGTCACGCCGCGGGACTGGCCGCCGAGCGCGCGGGCGAACCCGAACTCGCGTGGCGCGCCTATCTCGACTGCGGCCATCCCGAATCGCGCTACCGGCGCGTGCGGGTGCTCGAACAGTTGAACCGGCGCGACGAAGCACTCGCGCTCGCAGCGGCCATTGCCGAAGCCCCCCAAAACGAAGAAGAGGCCCAGCGCGCGACGCGCACGCTCTCACGCCTCGCACGCACACGCGCGAAGTCGAAGGCGCACGCCGAGCCGGGGTTCGCGCAAATCGAACTTGCGCTGGCCGCCGCGCCCGCGGGACTGCGCGTCGAAGAAGCCGCCCGGGTGGCGCTCGCCACGCCGCAAGCGCCCGTGTTCTACGTCGAGAACACACTGATCAACGCCCTCTTCGGCCTGCTCTGCTGGCCCGCGTTATTCGCGCCGCTGCCGGGCGCGTTCTTCCATCCGTTCCAGCGAGGGCCCGCCGACCTGCACGCAGCCGACTTCGTCGCACGCCGTGCTTCGCAGTTCGAAGCATGCCTCGCCGCACTCGAGACCCACGCGTACCGCGATTCGATCCTGCGGCGCTATGCGGACAAGGCCGGCATTCAGTCGCCCTTCGTCGCGTGGCCGGCGCTGAGCGGCGAACTGCTCGCGCACGCACTCGATTGTTTCCCCGCCGCGCATCTGCGCCTCTGGTTCGCGCGGCTGCTGCGCGACCCCGTCGCGAACCGTTCGGGCCTGCCCGACCTCGTGCGCTTCTGGCCGCGCGAGCGGCGCTACGAACTGATCGAGGTGAAAGGGCCCGGCGACCGTCTGCAGGACAACCAGCGCCGCTGGCTTGCGTATTGCGTGCAGCACGGCATGCCGGTCTCGGTCTTGCAGGTCCGCTGGCCGGACTCGACCGGCGAAGCCGCCGCCGCGCAGGCGTTGCGCGCGCCATGAGCTACACCGTCGCCGTGCGCACGCTGTGCGAGTTCACTGCCAAACGCGGCGACCTCGACTTGCGCTTCACGCCGTCGCCCGACGCGAGCGATGGCCGCGCCGGCCACGCCGCCATCGCCGCGCGGCGCCCGCCTGGCTACGAAACCGAAGTCGCGCTTTCCGGCACGTTCGAAACGCTGACGGTGCGCGGCCGCGCCGACGGCTATGAACCGGCGCGCCGCAGGCTCGAAGAGTTCAAGACCTATCGCGGCGACCTCGAAGCAATGCGCGAAAACCAGCGCGCGCTGCACTGGGCGCAGTTGCGCGTCTACGGTGCGCTCCTGTGCGAAAAGCTGGGCCTCGACGCGCTCGAACTCGCCCTCGTGTACTACGACATCGGCTCGGGCCGCGAGACGGCGCTCGTCGAGCACGCCAGCGCGTCAGAACTGCGCGGCGCATTCGAAACGCAATGCCGCCGCTTCGTTGCGTGGGCCGGCCAGGAAGCCGCCCATCGGGCCGCGCGCGACGCCGCGCTCGCCACGCTGCGCCTGCCGCACCCTACGTTTCGACACGGCCAGCGCGAACTCGCCGAAGCCGTCTGGCGCGCGGCCACCCAGGGGCGCTGCCTGCTCGCGCAGGCGCCTACCGGCCTCGGCAAGACCATCGGCACGCTGTTTCCGCAATTGAAGGCCTGCCCGCGCGCCGCGATCGACAAGGTCGTCTTTCTGAGCGCGAAAAGCTCGGGACGCCAACTGGCGCTCGACGCCCTGGCCACGCTCGCCAGCGCCCACCGCGAGCCTTCCTCCGATGCACCGCGTACCACGCTGCCTTTGCGCGTACTCGAACTCGTTGCGCGCGAGAAGGCTTGCGAGCACCCCGACGCGGCTT
>DATBXG010000419.1:0-2463 GCA_036514415.1 Paraburkholderia sp. | reverse complement strand
CGCTGCGCACGACGATGGCTGCGCAGGCGGTCCGATTCCGGGGGCGGATTCCGGAGACCACGCAGCGCGTAGCACGCGGCTGTCGCCACTTTTTTTCCGCACGACTGAACGAAACCTGCACGAATGCTCCTTGCCGCCGCGCGTACCGCGCGCGGCTCGATGGTGTTGCGTCGGCGAAAAAACGCATGGCGCCTGATTGCTGCTTTTTTGCTTCACGGGGGCTACATGTTTTTCCGAACCCGCCGCATGCGCTTTCCGCCGGGCTCGCGCGTAGACGGCGCGAAGGTCGGCCGCGACTTCGAGCGCATCGAGCTCGACCTCTCGCGTGACCGCCACGCCCGCGCCGCGATGGAGGCCTACGCGGATTCCTGCGCGGCCGAACTCCCGTGGCTCAGCGAAGCGCTGCGTCTGTCGCGTTTCGTCCGGGCCGAACGTTCGACGCAATGCTCGTCCACGGTGCTGCGCGTCTTCGTCACGGCGCAGGCGCGCGCGGCCGCGCAACCCGACTACGCGCACGCGGCGTGGGAGCACGTGCGCTCGCATCTGTCCGCGCTGCTCGCCGGCTTGCCGGCGACGGCAAGCGAGGCGGACGACTCTGGCCCGGCAGACCCGGCTCGAACGAAGGTAAACTCGACTACCATGAGCGACTAACGTGAAAGCGATCCGATCACCCCAGCCGGCCATGGCGTCGCGCTCGCATTTTTTTCGAGATGCAGCGAAAGTAGCGGTCTTGGGCGCGCGGCAGGGCCGGCGCGCCGCGAGCTCGAGGGTAGTGAGCCGGCGAACCGGCGCCGGTTGGCGCGCCGCGCCGCGCAAGAGGGCGATGATGGCGTTGGTCATGGCCGCGGTGCGGTGCGGCAGGGAGGCAGTCCATCCTGAGACGATAAAAAACAAACCTGGTGGCGGGGTGCTATGAGAATTGCAGTACTGGATGACGATCCGGCGCAGACAGATTTCGTCTGCCAGACCTTGAGCGTGTCGGGCCACGCCTGCCACGCGTTTGCGAAGGGCAGCGAGCTCGTCCGGCAGCTTCGGCGGCAGACGTTCGACCTGCTCGTGCTCGACTGGAACGTGCCGGACATGGCGGGCGACGAAGTGCTGCACTGGGTGCGGCAGAGCCTCTCCACGCGCTTGCCGGTGCTCTTCATGACGAGCCGCAGCCGCGAAATCGACATCGCGCAAATGCTCAACGCGGGTGCTGACGACTATGTCGTCAAGCCCGTCTCGGCGCCGGTGTTGATCGCGAGGGTCAACTCGCTGCTGCGCCGCGCGTATCAACTGCATTCGCCCGTGCTGAAGGAAACCTTTGGCGATTACGAGTTCGATCTGAAATCGCGCCAGGCTTCCGTAAGCGGCCGCAACGTCGCGCTCACGCAGAAGGAGTTCGATCTCGCGCTGCTGCTCTTTCAGCATCTGAGCCGTCCGCTTTCGCGCGCGCACATTCTCGAAGCGATCTGGAAGCAGTCCGACGACATCCCGTCGCGCACCATGGACACGCATGTTTCCATGCTGCGCTCGAAACTCGGCCTGCGTCCCGAAAACGGCTATCGCCTCACGCCGATCTACGGCTACGGTTATCGGCTCGAGCGCATCGAGGGGGAAGACGCGTGAGGGGCGCGCGTGCGGTGCGCGCGTCCGCAGCGCCGTTCCTTGCCTTCGCGCTCGCGCTTTTTCCCCTTGCCCGCAGCGTCGAAGCGCGCGAGAGCGCCTCGCGCGCTCCGGCGCCGCCGCCCGAAACAACCCCCTACGTCACGCAGCCCGGCGACTCGCTCTACAACATCGCTACGCGCTATCTGCACAGCCCGGACGACTGGAAGAAGCTCGCCAGCATCAATCGCGTGAGCGCGCCGCGCAGCCTGCAGCCGGGTACGACACTGCGCGTGCCGGTCGCGCTGCTGCGCCAGGACAGTCTCAGCGCGAAGGTGATCGCTGCGAACGGCCCTGTGCAGCATGCGTTCCACGACGGTCCGCTCCTGCCAGTCAAGGCGGGTTCGAGCCTCGTGGAAGGCGATCGCGTGCAGACGGGCCATGACGGCTTCGCCACGCTCGAGCTGGCCGACGGCTCGCACATCGTGCTGCCGCCCGACACCGCGCTCGACCTCGCCACGCTGCGTCAGACCGCGCTCACGGGCGCGACCGACCGCGTCGTCAACCTCCAGCGCGGCGGGGTGAGCAGCGAGGTCACGCATGCCACGAAGAAGGACGATCGTTTCCAGATCCGTTCGCCCTCCGTGGTGGCTGGCGTGCGCGGCACGCAGTTTCGCGTGAGCTACGACCGCAGCAACGGCGCGACCGCCGTCGAAGTGCTGGACGGCGCGGTGGGCGTGGACGCCGATTCTTCCGCCCAGCGCGCCCACAACCGCCGTGGCGTCAAAGTCGCATCCGCACAGTCCGCTGCGCCCGCGCCGGGCACGCCGCTCGCCGCCTCCGAGCAGCTCGTCGCGGCGCGCCACGGCAGCCTGA
>DATBXG010000418.1:0-2078 GCA_036514415.1 Paraburkholderia sp. | reverse complement strand
GCGCCGGCAAGCCATGGCAGTTCGGCAATGCGCAAGGGGTTCTGTACGGGATCGTGCGCGGGGTTGTGGCTGGCAGATGCGTCGTTCCGGCGCGCCGCGACGCGGCGCAGCAGCAGCACGATCGCCAGCCCCGAGCCGCTGCCCAGATAGAACAGCCCGGCCAGCATGAACGGCGACACGCTGCCGAGCAGCGCCTTGGCGAGCGGCGTGGTGATGCCGAACAGGGCGGCGGCAAGCAGCGCCGTGAGGATGGTGTGCCGGTGGGAGATCATCGCGGGCCCGACGTGGAAAGACGACGAAAAAAGCGTAGAAGAAGCACGGTTGGCGCGCAAGCGACCCGCACGACGTGCCCTACTGGCGCAGCAAGGCCATCATCGCGCCGAAGCCGACGAACACCCCGCCCGTCACGCGGTTGAACGCTTTCGCCACGCGCCGGCTCTTGAGCGTTGCGCCAATGCGCGTGCCGAAACCCGCGTAGACGAGATACCAGCTCACTTCGCAAACGGCGAAGGTCGCGACGAGCACGCCGAACTGCGGCAGCACGGGGCGGCTCGCTTCGATGAACTGCGGCAGGAGCGCGGCGGCGAAGAGGATCGCCTTCGGGTTGCTGCCGCCGACGAAAAAGCCGTTGCGGTAGAGCGCGAGCGGCGAGCGCACCGGGCGCGCGGCCACGCGCTCTGCCACATCGGCGGCGGCTTCCGGCACGGGTGCGCCCCACGCCTTGATGCCCAGATAGACGAGGTACGCGGCGCCGATGAAGCGCAGCGCGTTGAACATCGTCGGCCATGCTTGCAGGAACACGCCGAGCCCGGCGGCCGAGACGGCCAGCATCAGCACGAGTGCGGAAAGACATCCGGCCATGGTGGCGCTCGTGCGGCGCAGCCCGTACTGCGCGCCGTGCGACATGATGAGCAGCATATTGGGGCCGGGGATGGCGCAGACGACGAAAACGGTGACGAGAAAGAGCCACCAGGTATGCAGACTCATTGCAGCAGTGAAATGAAAGAGGACGGGGAAAAAGCCGAAGGATCGATTATGCCAGCGGACGACGGGAGCCAGGCGGCGGCGCGCACAGGGGGAAGGCGAGCGGCGGCCGCCAAAAGCGGCGGCAGGAAAAAGAAAAGCCCGCTACGGTGGCGGGCTTGAACCATGCCAATGGAGACATGGAGGAGACAAATCCAGTATAGTCAAACGATTGATGCAGCGCAATAAAGTTTCGTCTATTCAATCGTTAACCATTGTCAGATTAATGCGTTTGTGATTGCTGGCGCCGCCGCACAGGCACACAATGAGGCGGCGCGCTCGCTGGATCGTAGGCGCGGCGCACGGGGGGCGAGACATGGCCTCGTCAGCCCGGGAGCTGGATTCAACTGGAGGGGTGAAATGGGCATTCTGGACAAAGTGGGTGAAATTGCCGGTGCGGTGGCTGCCGTGGAAGGCGCCGAGAAGCTCGACCCGAACGCGGGCTTCCTGACGAAAGCGGCTGCCGCCGTCGCTGGCTTCGAAGGTGCGAAAGAGGTCGAGCAGCTAGTCGAGAAGAAGGAAGAGGAAAAGCCCGCCGAAGACAACACCGCGCAGCCCGCGGACGGGTCGGACCAGCAGGCGTGAACGTCTAGCGACGCGCGTGACGCGCTTCGCTTGATACGTGAGTGGCAATCCCATACGCGAAAGCCGCGGCTGAACCAGCCGCGGCTTTTTCTTTTGGCCTCGGCGTTTGCCGTTACCGGTCAAGGGCTGGATCGACGGCTGGATCGACGGCTGGCCTCGCGCGAAAAGCGAAACCGAGCGCGATGACCGCGACCGTAAAGCCCAGTGCGACGAGGCACACGCCGCTCCAGCGCGCGGCGGCCCACGCCGCGCCGGCCATCAGCGCGCCGGCCGCGCCGCCGATGAAGAACATCCCCACGAAAATCGCGTTGAGCCGGCCGCGCGCGGCGGGATTGAGCAGGTTGATGGCGCGCCGCCCGAGCGTCTGATCCGCAACGACGCCCGCATCGAGCGCGGCCGCGCCCGCAACGAGCAGGCTGAGCGCCAGCGCAGGATGCGCGGCGGGCGAAAAGCCGCCCCAGCCCGCGCCC
>DATBXG010000417.1:0-4180 GCA_036514415.1 Paraburkholderia sp. | reverse complement strand
CGCGCGCGCCCGATAGAGCGAGTATTGGGGCGCGAGGCGCGCTTTCCAACCGGGGCATCCGATCAAATTAACAGATGTCACAGGGCGGCGGCGAAATCATGGCCCGATTCGATCACCCGGCTCAGCCGGCTCGCGCGCCCGGCGCCGCAAAAAGAAAAGCGGCCCGCGATGGGCCGCTTCGGGAGCGTCATGCTGCGATGCCCAGTCACACGTGTCTTACGCGCCTGCCGCGCGCTCTGCCGCTTCGATCGTGTTCACGAGCAGCATCGTGATGGTCATCGGGCCAACGCCGCCCGGCACCGGCGTGATGAAGCCGGCCACGTCCTTCAGGCCCGCGAAATCGACGTCGCCGCAGAGCTTGCCGTCGTCGTCGCGGTTCATGCCCACGTCGATCACGGTCGCGCCGGGCTTGATCATGTCGGCGGTCAGCACGTTGCGCTTGCCCACCGCGGCGACCACGACGTCCGCGTCGCGTGTGTGCTTCGCCAGGTCGCGCGTCTTGCTGTGGCAGATCGTGACCGTCGCGCCCTTTTCGAGCAGCAGCAGCGCCATCGGCTTGCCGACGATGTTCGAACGGCCGATCACCACGGCATTCGCGCCCTCGAGCGGAATCTTGTATTCCTCGAACATCTTCATCACGCCGTAGGGCGTGCAGGGGCGAAAGAGGGGCTGGCCCGTCATGAGCGCGCCTGCATTGGCCACGTGAAAGCCGTCCACGTCCTTTTCGGGCGCGATCGCCTCGATCACCTTGTGGCTGTCGATGTGCTTCGGCAGCGGCAACTGCACGAGAATGCCGTGGATCTTCGGGTCATGGTTCAGCTCGTCGATGCGCTTGAGCAGGTCGGCTTCGGAAAGCGACGCGGCATAGCGGTCGTACGACGAGTAGAGACCGTTGTCCTCGCACGCCTTGACCTTGTTGCGCACGTAGACCTCGCTCGCCGGATTGTCGCCAACCAGCACGACGGCCAGACCCGGCTGATGGCCGCGGGCGGTGAGGGCGGCGGCGCGTGTGGCGACGTCGGCGCGAAGTTTCCTGGAGAGGGCGTTGCCGTCGATGAGGGTGGCAGTCATGGTCGGTCGAGATCGAAAGTTGGCGATGCGGGCACGTGTGAGCGCGAGCGCTGGCGCGGCGCACAGGGCGCGGGCGAGCGGCATGGGGCGGGCTGCGTGCGAAGGCCGACATTATACCCGTGCGGCGACCGCGCTTCGGCCTGGACGGGCGAGGAACAGCGAAGATGGGCGAGGGGGAAGGATCGCGGCGGCGTGCCGCAAGCCGCATCCGCGCGCATCATGACGCGCGAATGCGGCAAGGAGCGGCGCGCTTACTGCTGCGCCTGTTGCGGCTTGTTGGAGAGCGCGAGACGCAGCAGGTCGGCGACCGTGTTGACGTTGAGCTTCTCCATGATGTTGGCGCGGTGCGCCTCCACGGTCTTGATGCTGATGCCGAGGTCGTCGGCGATCTGCTTGTTCAGGCGGCCCGCGATGATGCGCTCGAGCACCTGATGCTCGCGCGCCGTGAGCTTGCCGAGTCGTTCGGCCGCAGCGCGCTGCTGCTGCACGTTGCTGCTTTCGTTGCGCGCCTTGTCGAGCATGCGCTCGACGAGCTTGCGCAGCTCGGCTTCGTCGAAGGGCTTTTCGATGAAGTCCATCGCGCCCTTCTTCATGGTCGAGACGGCCATCGGGACGTCGCCGTGGCCCGTCACGAAGATGATCGGCAGTGAGGCATTTTCGGCGATCAGACGTTCCTGCAGTTCGAGGCCGCTCATGCCCGACATGCGCACGTCGAGTATCAGGCAGGCGATCTGCCCGGCCTGCTGCGCCGGCTGGTACGCCTCGAGGAACTCCTCCGCGCTGTTGAAACACTGGACGCGGTAGCCGTTCGCTTCGAGGAGCCAACGCAGGGAGTCTCGTACGGCCTCGTCGTCATCGACAACAAAGACGGTTTCCTGGGTGGTGACTGGGCTGTTCATGGCTCTCCCGTAACGGTTTGTGGAGTCGGTTCTTCGGAGCTTCGCGAGGGGGTGTCCGATTCGCCGATGGGCAGACTGCAATGGAACGTTGCGCCGCTGATGTGGCCGTCGGATTCGACGTTGTTGACCACCCAGAGACGCCCGCGGTGCGATTCGATGATGGAACGGCAGATGTTCAGGCCCATGCCCATGCCATCGGATTTCGTGCTGTAGAACGGTTCGAAGAGGCGCTCGGCTGTGGCTTCGTCCACGCCCGGACCCTGGTCCACGACGCTGATGCACACATTGCCGCCTTCGCGCTTCACGATCACGCGGATCATCGGGTCGATCGCATTCGGACGCGCCTCGGCCATGGCTTCGGCCGCGTTCTTCAGCAGATTGACGAGCACCTGCTCGATGAGCACCGGATCGACGTAGATCACGGGCATGCGCGAGCGCATGTCGGTGACAATGCGGATGCGGCGCTTGCGCGCCTCGATTTCGGCGAGGCCCACGGCGTCGGCCACGATGTCGGCCACGCGCGTGGCCTGGCGCTTGGGTTCGCTGCGCTTCACGAACTCGCGGATGCGCTTGATGATCATGCCCGCGCGCACGGCCTGCTGGGCCGTTTTTTCGAGCACGGGCAGCAGGTTGTCGGGCGAGGCGCGGCCCGATTTCACGAGCGCGACCGTGCCCGAGGCGTAGTTGTTGATCGCGGCGAGCGGCTGGTTCAGCTCGTGCGCGAGCGAGGACGCCATTTCGCCCATCGTCATCAGGCGGCTCGTGAACTGCAGCTTCTCGTCCTGCTGGCGGGCCAGTTCCTGGGCCTGCTTGCGCGTCGTGATGTCGGTCGCGATCTGCATCTGCGCGAGGTGGCCATCCACCCACTGGATGTACTGGCGGCGCACTTCGAACCACTTCTGGATGCTCTCGACGTACACCTCCTGCGCGTCCGCCGTGCTCTCGGTGAGCGCCGTGGCGGGCAGGCCGGCGAAGGCGTCGACCATGTCGATCGAGTCCGAGGAGGCGCTCGCCGAATCGAAGCCACCGCCGCCCGCGAGTTCCAGATGGCCGTCCGGGCGGATGCCAAAGAGGTGGCGGTAGTAGCGGTTCGCAAACAGCAGTTCGGCTTCGTCGGCGGCCAGCACCGAGACGGCGGCGTCGAGGCTTTCGAGCACGGTGGTGAAGCGCTCGTGCGCGGCGGCGAGTTCTTCGCGTGCGCGCTTGGGCTCAGTGATGTCGGTCATCGACGACATCCAGCCAGTCTGGCGGCCCGAGCTGTCGATCAGCGGCGACACGTAGAGGCGCGCGTGGAACAGCGTGCCGTTCTTGCGCCGCACGCGCAGCTCGAAACCGGAGCTGGGCGCCTTGCCGCGCAGCGTCATGTCGAGCTGGCGCTGCATTTCGGGGTAGGCGTCGCGCGGCCAGTAGGGGAACGGTGCGTTCTTGCCCACGAGATCGCTTTCGTCCCAGCCGGTCATGCGGCAGAACGCCGGGTTCACGTGCGTGATGCGGCCATGCATGTCGAGCACGCGCATGCCGATCAGCACGGAGTTTTCCATGGCGCGGCGGAAGAACGCCTCCGCGTAGAGCGCCTGCTGCGCCTCGAAGCGCTGGCGCGTGTGCTTCCAGAGGCTCCAGAGGCTCCACAGCACGAAGCAGGACAGCCCCGCGACCAGCCACACGAGCGTGTTGTTCGTGAAGTTGGTCATCTGCGGATACGAGTACACGCGTACCGAAACACCCTGGCCAGGCGGGTCGAGCGGCAGGTCGTAATAGACGTCGCGCGGCAGGCGCGGACGCGTCGAGGTGGTGGCGAGTTCGCGGTTGTTCGCGTCGAGAATCGAAATCTTGTACTTGGCCGACAGCTCGGGCGGGATGTCGTGCTTCAGGATGCCTTCGACCGAGAACACGGCCGCGATCGAACCAAGAAATTCCCGATCGCGGTATACCGGCGTTTGCAGCGTGATGTAGCCGTTACCGACGTCGTCGTAAATAAGCGGCGAATACACCTGGCGGCGCGTGGCGCGCGCCTCGGCGAAAGCGGCCTTTACGGCCTCGTCCATTTGCGCATCGTTGGGCTTCGCAAGGCGCTGGCCGAATACCGGCATCGCCGTGTTGGGCCAGCGCGGCGCCTCCTGGCTCGTGTACCAGTTGAGATAGAGGATCTCCGGATGGCCCTGCATGATGTCCGTGGTGGACGTCTGGAAATACTGCGGATCGCTGTGGCC
>DATBXG010000416.1:0-11530 GCA_036514415.1 Paraburkholderia sp. | reverse complement strand
TCGGCACCATCAACTGGTCATTCTGAGTGCGGCGTAAGGTCGTTTAACGCCCTGATTCACGAGGAGTCGAATTGAACTTGAATTGCAGATTTGCATTGAAGCAACGATGGAGTCGGGCAGTTCTGCTCATGCTGACCGACGCGAGCAATAACTCGTTCCGATAACGCCTATTTCAAAGAGGTGTACTGATGTTCCGACTCAATAACATGATTCATTCCGCATGCGTAACGGCGTTTGCCTCGGTGGCACTCGGCAGCTTCGCTCCTTCGTTCGCTCACGCAGCCGACACGCCCGTATCGGCCCTGCCCGCCGGTACGGTGGCCATTGTCAACGGCGTAGTGGTTCAGCAAGGCCAGCTCGACGCCGCCGTGCGTGTGGTCACCACGAAGACCGGCCAGCCCGATACGCCGCAAATGCGCCAGTTCCTTAAGAGCGACCTGATCGCGCGCGAGGTATTCCGCCAGAATGCGGAGAAGGAGCACTACGACCAGAAACCAGAAGTGCAGCAGGCGGCAGCGGATGTGAAGGTCGGAACCGAGATCCAGCTGTATCTGAAGGACAACATCCACCCCGAAGCGGTAACGGACGATCAGGTGAAGGCACGCTACGACGCGATTGTCGCGTCGCTGGGCAAGGACGAGTTCAAGCCGCGCATCATCACCGTGGCGGACGAAGCGACCGCGAAGAAGGTGCTCGGCAAGGCGAAGTCGGGCAGCGCGTTCGACGCGCTGGCGAAGCAGTACAGCATGGCACCCAACAATGCGAACGGCGGCGAGATGCCGTGGGTGAGCTATCCCGTCCCCGTGACCGAAGGCAAGACGCAGGGCCTGCCGCTCGTGCTGGCCAGGACGATCGCGAATCTGCAGGTACGTGGGATGACGCCGCAGCCGGTTCAGGTCGGCAACGTGTGGGCGATCGTGAAGCTCGACGAGAAGCGGGCGACGCAGGTGCCGCCGTTCGACCAGGCGAAGGGGGCTATGCGCCAGCAGCTTGAAGCGCTCGCGTTGCAGAAGGCCGCGGCGGAGTTCACTGCTGCGCAGATCAAGGGCGCAACGATCCAGCAGTAATGCGGTTGCCAAACGCAGCGGCAGGTCTGCGCGCCGCGTGCACGCGCCTGCCGGATGACAAGCGGGCGCAGCTCTAGCGGCTGGCCGGCATGGGCGTATCGGATCACGCATTCATCGCGGCGCTGCTGATCGTGCAGATAATGCGCCTGGATACCGGATTCCCGGCTGCGGCTCCAGGCGATTAGTCAGATCACCGGGTCGCCGATCGATGATGTCAGGCGGGCAGCCGACGAACTGCGTGAAAGCAGTTCCCACTCGAGGAGAGAAGCGATGAGCAAGGCAAGGGGAGGCAGAAAGGGGATGAGCCGACGTCCACTGACGCGCGAGATGCTGCTGCCGTTCGCACCGCCTCAGGTGCGCGCGCTGTCGCTGTCGTCGCATCTGGCGTTGCTCGCGCTGGAGAAGGGGGAGGGCAACTGGGACCACATGGTGGTGCTGGCGGGCGTGATCTGCCGGACCAGCCTGATGGGAGACCCGTCGGGGATCGACACCGACAAGCCTTTACTCGAAGCGGCCGACCTTGTGATGCGACGCCTCATGGACGGTGCAGATCCCGATCGACGCTGGTCGGTCGGCGCCGAAGACGGGGCAGTGCTCGCACGTGTGCTGGCCATCCACGATCAGATGGTGGCGACTCTGCCACGGCGCAGGTACTTCGAGGCGCAGGCACGGATGGAGCGCGAGGCCAACGCCGTGCCGCGTGAGGTATGGGACGGGTTGCCGGCGTGGTGCCAACCACCCGCGCGGGTGTGACAAGGGTTGCCCGATCAGGACTGACGAACGCCATGCGCCCACGATTGACACTCAAAAAAATGGAGGCGATCGCGGCCGCCCTGGGCGGACGCTGCCTCTCGACGCAATACACCAACAATGCGGTCCACCTCGAGTGGGAGTGCGCCCAGGGTCATCGGTGGTTCGCTGCGCCGAGGGAGGTCAAGAAAGGCGTATGGTGTCGATCGTGCAAGGTGGGCGGAAAGGCGGCGGCGAATCTGGATCGCCTGGAAAGCCTGGTCGCGATGCGCGGCGGGCATTGCCTGGCAACGCGTCGGGACGGCGTATTTGAAGAGATCGTGCTCAAGTGCGCATCGGGTCATCGCTGGATCACTACTCCCACTTCGATCAGGCGAGGCAGGTGGTGTCCGGTGTGTGCCGTGCATGAGAAGGCCAGTCGCCGTGTATCGCAAGGCGAGCGGCGCCGGATTAGGCAACTGGCTCACGCCGATCACCTTGCCGTCGCAAGGGGCGGACGGTGCCTGTCGCCGGAATACGTGAATGCCCAGACGAGGCTCGAGTGGCGGTGCGCGGCGGGGCATCACTGGTATGCGCGACTGCGCAATGTCGTGCGCGGGAACTGGTGTGCGGTGTGCGCACAGAATGAAGTCCTGCTGCAGGCTGAAGCCGCAGCGAGCAGCACACCGGCACCGTTGCGGAATCACTATCTTTCGGACGAAGGTACGGACCACGAAGTCCAGTTCTGGATCCGCCGGGTCATTGGTCGCGGTGCCGGAAACCCGGACGGCGACGAGTGAAGCCGCGGCGCTTGCGCCTGTGTATGCTGCGTGTTCAGGTAGACACGAGGATAGGGGCATGAACGTGTTAAACGCGCTGAGCGTCTGGCTGGGCCCTGCGGCGCCATCCGCCCGCGTCGGACGACGAACGCAGACGCACATGTCTGATATTCCTCGAAAGTTGGCAGCGTTGCCACTTCCGCCCATTTCACCAAAGCCCGATGATCAAGCGAACCTCCATTGCTGGAACCCGAACATGACCGCAAACGCCCACTTCCCGACAAGCCTGCTGTTTGCCTACGCAGCGTATTTTGTTGGCACCGCGAGTCCAGGACCGAGCAACCTTGCAATCATGTCCATAGCGGCTAGTCACGGCCGGAAGGCGGCGTTGATGTTTGCACTCGGTGTCGTCTCGGGGTCGATGTTCTGGGCGACAGTGGCGACGCTAGGCGTGTCGGCTGCCCTGATCGCCTATTCTCAATTCATCGTTGCAGTCAAGATTTTTGGTGGTCTGTATCTCTTGTGGCTAGCGTTCAAATCCGGACGCAATGCTTTTGTGACTGCAGCTGCATCCGTAATGAACGTGGAACGGACGCCGACATTGACGAGCATCTACTCCCGCGGCGTGATGCTCCATCTCACCAATCCCAAAGCGATCCTCGTGTGGGTTTCAATTGTTGCTCTTTCGTCGAACGGCCAGGGGCCTACCCATAGTGCTTTAGTTGCGGGCTGTGCAGCCATCGGATGCCTCGTGTTCGGCAGCTATGCGCTACTGTTTTCGACGGGTTCGGCCCGCAGGATGTACGTGCGTACCCGCCGTGCCATGGAAGGATGCCTGGCCGTAGTGTTCGCGGTTGCCGGCATCCGGCTCCTGGCGTCGCGCCTGTAGAGCGCGATCAATCGTCCATCGAAAGCGTGCCTTGCACTTCGGATTTCCTCTGCCGGTCGCGCAAAAAAATCCTGTTCCGCGACGGCGTACCTCGATGACCGGTTCAGGCGGCGGAACCGTTCGACTGGCTGGCGTGTTCGGATGGTGGAGCGGATTCGCACAAGGGAGCGTGGGGCTCACGCGCGAGGAGATCGTCGAGACGATCATGCAGATGGCCGTGTACGCGGGCTTTCCCGCTGCGCTCAACGGCCTTTTCGCGGCGCACGAGGTGTTCGCCCGCGAGTCCTGAGCCCGAGGCACGCGGCGGGCGCACCGCCGCGTCTTCGGCTCACCGCCTACCGCATTTGGAAAGGCGCCGCTTCAGAACAGCTTCAACGGCATGTTGACGACGAGCCGATACTCCATGTTGCTCGAGTCGGAGTAATACTTCGAGCCGTGATGCCACATGGCCATGAAGGTGAACTTCGTGTCCTTGAAGCGGCCGCTTTGCAGCGTATAGCTCGGAATGAAGCCGAACTCGTGGTGCGAGCCATGCACGGGCTGGCCGTCTTTCCAGTAGAGGCTATAGAGCGGGCTCGCAGGCGTGGGGTTGGCGAGGGCGCCCGCCGTCGCGTTGGCGCCCCAGCCAAGCGCGTACCAGAGCATGGCCTTGGCGCCCGGCAAGCCCGCGTACGCACCATCAAAGCCATAACGCACCTGGAACGACTGTTCGCGCGGTGCGTTGTAGTCGACGTCCATCGAGTTGACGAGGTAGATACCCGCAGTCTCGTTCACATAGTCGAAGTACTGGTCGCCGAGAATCTGCTGGTAGCCAAGCAGGAGCGAGTGCGCACCATGCTGCGCGGCAAGCGAAAGACTGTAGGCGTTGTTGTCGATCGGGCCTTGCATCGCACTGCCCTGGTTGTGCGTCGAATAGATGTTGAAGAAACCGGTCCACTTGATCGTCGAAGGATCGCCGTAGCTCTGCTGCACGGAAGCGTAGTACTGACGCCATACGTCGTCCGCCTGGCTCGCGAAGAGCGAGAGGCTGCCGCTCTTGCTGTAGTCCCAACTACTTCCGAGGTAGCTGAAGCGTTTGAACGGCACGCCGCCATAGGAGGTCGAGAGATCGACAAGATTGGTGTGGCCGCGCGGGTTGACCTTCGTGAAGCTGCCCGCCTGGAGCGTGGCATTGGGCACGTCCTTGCTCTCGAGCGAGACGCCGAGGAAGGTGGGCGGCAGCGCGCGGTTGTCGTGCGGCTCGAAGAACGGGTTGTCCGAGACCATCTGCAGACCATATTTCACGACCGTGTCGGAGATGCGCCCCTTCACGTCCCAGATGCCGGGGTAGCCCCAGGCGAGCTGGTTCGAGCCTCCGCCATTCTTGCCCACGTGCACCATGTTCCCTGCGCCCGCGCCGCCATCGAGCTTCAGCGCGCCATATAGCGAGGCATCCACGCCGAGGCCCACCAGGCCCTGCGTGTAACCCGAAGTGTAGTCGAGCATCGCACCCTGCACCCACGCATGGCGATGCGGGCCTCCGTCCATATCGAGGTGGTCGGCGTAGTTGCGCAGGTTGAGCGTCAGTTTGCTGTCGGCGACAAAGCCTTTGCTCTGCGCCTGGCTCGATTGCGCCTGCTGAGGATTATCGGCCCGCACCGCGCGGTCGACGTTCTGATCTGGCGTGCTGTCAATGAGGCGCCTGGGGGCGTCGGGTTGCACGAGCGGCTCGACGGGCTGCTCGCGTATCTGCACCGGAGCCGAACCGGCGCCGGGCTGCGCGGGGTCCTGTGCGGTGGAGTGCGTGACCGGTTTCCGGCGGGCTTTGTACGGCGCTTTCTTTTGTTGCGCGGGCGCGGCTTGCGGTTCCCGCGCCTGTGCGACGGCCAGGCGGGTTGGCTCGCCCTGCTGCGCATCTGCGGTTTGCGCGGCCGCTGCAACGCTCAGCGGCAGCCCGAGCGCGAGTAGCGCTAGCGGCGTTGCGTCTCTTCTGCTTTTCCGTTCTTTGTTCATCATGTCTCCAGGCTGTGTCTTCGTTGTGCATTCGCAAACAATAAGGAATGCGAATTTATTGCGGCGCCCGCACCTCTGGCGAGGGCGGGCGCCTCAGGCAGTGCGGGGATCGCCCGCAGCGCGCGGATGCCAGCAGGCGACAACCGAACGGCCGACGCCAATGGCGGCGAGTGGCGGTGTCACGGCGGCGCACTGCGCGGAAGCCATCGGGCAGCGCGTGCGGAATGCACAGCCCGACGGCGGATTGAGTGGCGAAGGAATCTCGCCGCACAGGAGCCGTGCATGGCGCTCGCGAGCGCGCACCGGGTCGGGCAGCGGCACGGCGTCGAGCAGTGCGCGCGTGTAGGGGTGTGCGGGATCGTCATACACGGCCTCTCGTGAGCCGAGTTCCATGACGCGCCCGAGGTACATCACCATCACGCGATGACTGAGGGTCTTGACGACTGCGAGGTCGTGGGCGACGAAAAGAAGCGAGAGCGCGAACTCGCGTTGCAGATCGCGCAGCAGGTTCACGATCTGCGCCTGGATCGAGACGTCGAGCGCGGAGACCGGCTCGTCGCAGATAACGAGCGCGGGCTCGCCGATCAGGGCGCGCGCGATGCCCACGCGTTGGCATTGGCCGCCAGAGAATTCGTGTGCGCGGCGCTCGAGGTGATGGGCGTTCAAGCCCACGCGTTCGAGCATCGCGAGCACGCGGCGTGCGATCTCCCTGCGCCCAAGATGCGGTGCGTGCGTGCGCAACGGCTCAGCCACGATCTCGGCGATCGACATGCGCGGGTCGAGCGAGGCGAGCGGGTCCTGGAAGATCATCTGCACGCCGCGGCGCAGGCCGCCGAGGCGGCGTTGCGCGCCAATCACGGTTTCCTGGCCTTGCCATTTCACGCTGCCCGCGGCGACCGGCGCGAGACCGATCACGGCGCGCGCAAGCGTGGACTTGCCGCAGCCCGATTCGCCCACGAGCCCGAGCGTTTCGCCGCGCCGCACCTCGAACGAAATGCCGTTTACGGCGTGCAGCTGCGCCTTCTGCCATGGCCAGGCGCCGCGCGAGACCCGGAAATTCACCACGAGGTCGCGCACGCTCAGCAGTGCGCTGCCGCGCGCCAGTGTGTCGTTCGTCATGGGCGGGCTCCCGGTGCGGGCTGCCGTGCTGCGCCTTCGTCGACGGCCAGATGACACGCGCGTGCGCGGAGTCGAGGCGGTGCGCCGATGGATTCGAGTACCGGCATCTCGGTGTGGCACCGCTCCAGCGCAACTGCGCAACGCGGCGCGAATGCGCAACCGGCGCCGCCGCTGCCGGGCATGGGCGGGTTGCCGGGGATCGTGCGCAAGGTCGAGCCGCCGGGCGCGTCCAGGCGCGGCAGCGCGCCGAGCAGGCCGGCCGTGTATGGGTGCAGCGGCGCTTCGAACAACGCGCGTGCGCTGGCCTTCTCGACCGCGCGGCCCGCGTACATCACCATGACGTCGTCGCAGAGTTCGGCCACTACGCCCATGTCGTGCGTGATGAGCAAAATCGCCGTGCCGCGCTCGCGGTTCATCTCGCGCAGCAACGCCATGATCTGCGCCTGCACGGTGACGTCGAGCGCTGTGGTCGGCTCGTCGGCGATCAGCACGTCGGGCTCCATCATCAGCGCTGCGGCAATGAGCACGCGCTGGCGCATGCCGCCCGAGAATTCATGCGGATACATGCCGATGCGGCGCGCCGCGTCGGGAATGCTCACGCGTTCGAGCGCCTCGATTGCTCGCTGGCGCGCCACGCGCCGCGTGACCTTGCGGTGCAGTTGCAATGCCTCCGTCATCTGGCGTTCCATGGTGAGGAACGGGTTCAGCGACGTCATCGGGTCCTGGAAGATCATCGCGACGCGGTCGCCGCGAATGCGGTTGAGCGCGCGGGGTGTCATGCCGAGGAGGTTTTCGTCGCGCAGGCGCACGTGGCCAGTGGCGCGCCCGTTCGAAGCAAGCAGCCCCAGCAGTCCCATGACGGTCTGACTTTTGCCGGAACCCGATTCGCCGACAATAGCAAGCGTGCCGCCCGCATCGAGCGCGAACGAGACGTCATGGACGACGGTGACGGGCGGCCCGTCGCGACGCTCGAAACCCACGGTCAGGTGTTGGACTTCCAGCATGGCCATGTCAGCGCTCCCGCGGGTCGAGGGCGTCGCGCAGACCGTCGCCAATGAAGTTCACGCAGTAAAGCGTGGCACAGAGCAGCACCGCGGGGCAGAGCAGCAGCCAGGGCATGGCGTCCAGCTTCTGCGCGCCGTCCTGGATCAGCACGCCCCAGCTCGTCATGGGCTCCTGCACGCCGAGGCCGAGAAACGACAATACGGACTCCGTCAGGATGATCGACGGAACGGTGACCGTGGCGTAGATGGCAACGATGCCTGCCAGGTTGGGCACGATGTGGCGCGCAATGATGGCGGCGGGATGCACGCCGATGGCGCGTGCGGCGTCCACGAATTCGCGCGAGCGCAGCGAGAGCGTTTGCCCGCGCACTACGCGCGCCATGTCGAGCCACGAAAATGCGCTAATGGTGAGCACGACGAGCGAGAAAGCTCGCCCGAACAGCGTGACCATGAGAATGGCGATCAGCAAGTAGGGGATCGCATACATCATGTCGACGATGCGCATCATCGCGGCGTCCATGCGGCCGCCCAGAAAGCCGGCCGTCGCGCCGTAGATCACGCCGAACAATGCGGACACGAAGGTGCCGAGCAGCCCCACTTCGAGCGAGACGCGGCCGCCGACCAGCGTGCGGGCAAGCAGGTCGCGGCCCAGTTCGTCCGTGCCGAACCAGTGTCCACCGGCCAGGGTGGGGGCGAGGGCGATCGCGCTCCAGTCGTTGTCGATGGGTGAATTTCGCAGAAACAGCGGGCCGGCGAAGCAGGCCAGTGCGATGAGGCCAAGCAGCACGACGCTCGCGAGCGCCGCGCGGTGGCTCACGAAGCGGGCCAGCGCAGGCGCTGTGCGCCGCTTTCGCGCGGCGGCGGCGATGAAGGTGGGGACGTTCATGATGGCGCGACCTTCTCTAGTAGCGGATGCGCGGATCAAGCCATGCATAGGCGAGGTCGACGAGCAGATTGAAGAGCACGGCGCAGACCGTGGTGAGCACGACGAGGCCGAGCACGAGGGTGTAGTCGCGGTTGACCGCGCCGTTCAAGACCAGTTGCCCCAACCCCGGCAGCGCAAAGACCGATTCGGTGACGACGGCTGCCGTGATCGACGAAATGCACACGGGGCCGAGCAGCGAGACGACCGGCATGAGCGCGGGCCGCAACGCGTGGCGCAATACGATGACATGACCGGGCAAGCCCTTGGCGAGAGCCGTGCGGATGAAGTTGCCCGAGAGCACTTCGATCAGGCTGCCGCGCATCACGCGTGCGATCGCGGCCATGTTGATGATGACGAGCAACGCGACGGGCAGCACGCGGTGACGCCAGTCGCCGTCGCCCCAGCCGCCTGCGGGGAGCAGCCCGTTGCCGTCCGCGGATTTGATCAGGATCGCAAAACAAAGAACGAGCACAGGACCGAGCACGAACGGCGGCACGACATTGCCGAGATTGCCGAGCATCATCACGGCGTGGTCGATCACGCTGTTGCGGCGTACGGCGGCCAGCGCGCCGAGTCCAACGCCCAGGAGGACCGCGAGCGGGATAGAAATGCCGCCGATGCCCAGGCTCACGGGTGCGGCCTTTCGAACGAGTTCGTTGACGGACCAGTCGGCGTAGCGGAACGAACTGCCAAGGTCGCCGTGCAGCAGTCCGCCCAGGTAGCGAAAATACTGCTGCCAGAGCGGCTCGTCGAGGTGGTAGCGTGCGTTGAGGTTGGCCATGACGTCGGCGGAAAGGTGCTTGTCGGTGTCGAACGGGCCGCCGGGCGTGAGATGCAGGAGCAGGAAGCAGGCGGTGATGACCGCGAGCACGGTCGGCACCGACCAGAGCACGCGGCGCAGGGTATAGGCGAGCATGGGTGGGTGGTGCTATTAGTGCTTCAGGATGTACATATCCTGGGTGGCGCGCTGGTCAAGGGAATTAGTCGGCTTGTAGCCACCTACATACGATTTGACGAGCCGTGCGCTCGAGTACTGGAACAGTGGCACGAGCGGGTAGTCGCTCATAGCGAGTGCAAAGGCTTGACTGAGCAAGGTTTTGCGTTTTGCGTCATCGCTTTGCTGATTGGCCTCATTAGCCAGGGCGTCGGCCCTCGGATTGCAATTGCGCTGATCGTTCTGCGGGTTGCCGCATTGGATGAGGTTGTAAAAGCTCGTTGCGTCGTTGTAGTCAGCGAACCACCCGTTTCGGGCGATCTGGTATGCGCCGTCGTGGCGCTGCTTCAACAGCACCTTGAATTCGAGGTTTTCGATTCTCGAATTGACGCCAAGTTTGGTGCGCCATTCGCTGGTTGCGAACAGCGCAACCTTCTTGTGCATGTCACTGGTGTTGTAGGTCAGTACGAGGGACAGCGGCTTCGTGTCGGAATAGCCCGCAGCCTTGAGCAGTCCCCGCGCAGTTTCAATGCGACGGGCCATTGGCCAGGCGGCCCAGTCAGGGCTCGAAGGGTCGGCCCCCTTCGTTCCCTGCACGATGAGGCTGTACACGGGTCGTTCACCACCTTGCATGATCCGTGACGTGAGCAAGTCGCGATCGAGCACCATGGATAGCGCCTGGCGTACGCGGGGATCGCGCATCGCGGGGTCGCTGTTATTCAGGCTGTAGTAGTACGTAGCGAGTTGCATGCCCTGCCTCAGTTGCTTTCCGAACTGTGTCGAAATGGAGGCAAACTGGCCGGACGGGAGTGCGTAGGTCATGTCCAGTTGACCGGCCTCGAACATGCGCATCGCGGTTTCGTCACTTTCGATCGGCAACCACGTGATCCTGGTGATGGCGACGTTCGCCGCGTTCCAGTAATGAGGATTCCTGGTGAGTACGATGCGGTTGTTCGGCTGCCAGTCAGTGAGTACGTAGGGACCGGTCCCCACCAGGTTGCCTGGGCGCGTCCAGAGCGCACCGTACTTTGCAACCGTCGCGCGATCGACGGGCATCATGGACGAATGCGCGACGAGTTCTGCGAAGAAGGGTACGGATGTTTCGGTTTTGACCTCCAGCGTATCGGGGTCGACTGCGCGCACACCGAGTGCGGCAGGCGCCTGTTTGCCGGCGATGACTGCTTTGGCGTTCTTGACGAATTCGACGGTGACCGTATAGGGCGAAGCCGTCCTGGGGTCAGCCAGACGCTGCCACGCGTACACGAAGTCGGCGGCGGTGACGGCGCGCCCGTCGCTCCATTTTGCGTCGTGACGCAATTTGAATATCCATGTGTCGGGCGTGGCGTGCGTCCATGAGGAGGCAATGCCAGGGACCACGCTGCCGGCTGCGTCGAGGCGCGTGAGACCTTCGTACAGGTCGAGCCCTACGAGGCTGGCGTTGGTTGTTTCAATATGCGCCGGATCGAGCGACTCGACTTCTGCCGCCAACTGCCGCGTTATCTCCTGCTTCGCCGCGAGCGCCGTGCCCGGAGGAATCGGGACGGCCCTGACCGGGGCGGACTGAGCGAGTGCGAACGTCACGAGCGTGATCGCAAAGAGAGACGAACGTGTCATTTGGCCTCCTGAATAATGGTTGTTTTGCAATGCCGGGTTGCATTGCGCTGGCAGGCTAACCGTGACGATTCAGGGTTTGCCTGTCGAGGCGAAAATTAGCCTTTTGGGCTAATTGGGGCGATTATTGGAAGCGACGGAAGGCTTGTCAATCGGGGAGGATGCGCCAAAAGATTCGGATTCGTCCTATTGCGAATGGCGTCAAACGCGATTCGCTTTCTGAGCTCCGAAATAAGTCATTGAAATATAACAAATTCGTTCGTTATGCAAAATAGATGATCGTCAGGCGGTCAGCCGAATCACCGCGAATGCAACTAATGAAGCACCAGTGGCCGAACATGGCAATTGCGTTCGATCAACTTCGTTGCGGTGCACCACGGCCCGTTCAATGACGAAGGCCGGCGTGTTCACACACGCCGGCCTTCGTCGACTGCGCCCCCACGGGACAATTGACTCAAATCCAGAGATCGTTTTCCACGGT
>DATBXG010000415.1:0-8109 GCA_036514415.1 Paraburkholderia sp. | reverse complement strand
CAGCACCACGGCAAGACCCATGGCCGCGAGCGCGATCATGGCGGCGAACGAGACGAGCCGGCCCGCGCCGCCAAGGAACGCGCGCAGAAACCCGTGACGCGCGGCCACGTTGATGGACAGCAGGTTGTTCGGTCCGGGTGCCATGTTCAGTGCGAAGCAGGCGGGCAGGAAAAATAGCCAGGCGGTGAGGGACATGATGACGCTCGCAGATTGGCGCCATGCATGGCGCGCCGTGAATCGGGCCATTCTAGCGCGGTTGATGCGCTGCGATTCGCCGCTCAATGGAAAAACGGCAGCGCGAGAAAGAGTTTGATGACGATGGCGTTGGCAATGTCGATGAAGAACGCGGCCACCATCGGCACCACGAGAAACGCGAGGTGCGAGTGGCCAAAGCGCGCGGTGACCGCCTGCATGTTCGCAATCGCCGTGGGCGTTGCGCCCAGGCCGAAGCCGCAGTGGCCCGCCGCAAGCACGACGGCGTCGTAATTCGCGCCCATCACGCGGAACGTCACGAAGATCGCGTAGACCACCATGAGCAGCGTTTGCGCGACGAGAATCGTGAAGACGGGCAGCGCGAGCGCGGCGAGGTCCCACAGGCGCAGCGTCATGAGCGCCATGGCGAGAAAGAGCGCGAGACTCACGTTGCCGATCAGCGCGACGGCATGCTCCGCAACGGGGCGCCCGGCGAACGCGAGCGCGTTGGCGAGCAGCACGGCCACGAACAGCACGCACACGAAGGTGGGCAATTCGAACGCGGTGCCCGCGATCAGTCCGGAGAGCGCGTCGCCCACCGCGAGGCTGATGGCGATGAGCGTGAGCGTGTTGATGAACGCAGCCGGCGTGGTCGGCTGTTCGGCTTTCGGCTCTTCGAATGCATAGGGATCGGGCGATGCTGCACCGGGCGTTGCGTCGCCGGCCTGTGCGCCGATGCGTTTCATGAGGTACTGCGCAACGGGGCCGCCAAGAATGCCGCCCATGATCAGCCCGAAAGTGGCGCACGCTATTGCCGCTTCGGTGGCGGACTGCAGCCCGTGATGCTCCATGAACACCGCGCCCCACGCGGCACCCGTGCCGTGCCCGCCCGCGAGCGACACCGAGCCGCCCAACAACCCGTACAGCGGATCGACGCCGAACGCGAGGGCGAGCGCGATGCCCAGCGTGTTTTGCAGCACGAGCAACGCGACCACCACCGCGAGAAATCGCGCGAGCACAGGTCCGCCGTGTTTCAGGTTGGCGAGATTCGCATTGAGGCCGATGGTGGCGAAGAACGCTTGCATGAGCGGCGCTTGCAGCGATGTGTCGAAAACCACGTCCAGATGCGCGAAGCTGTGCAGGCCGAGCACGATCAGCGCGGCGACGATGCCGCCTGCCACGGGCTCCGGTATCGTCCACTTGCGCAGGAGCGGCACCGCGGCGACGAGCCATTGGCCCACCAGCAGCACGAGCGACGCGACGACGAGCGTTCCGTAGACGTTGACGTTCATATCCGAGGTCTCATTCGAGGACTCATGCCTGGTCTCGCACGGGCGGCAGGGAACGCAAGAGGGACCCGGCTGCTGCGCTGCCACAAGTGGAGATAGCGGGGACGCATCTTCGAGCACGGTACACGAGGCGCGTGCGCGCTGCGCGCCTGGTGCGCAATCGCGCGGCGCCTGGCCATCCGGCTTGCACGAAACAGGGCCGCACGCTTAAATACGCAGGCGATGGGATGGCGGAAAGCCACGGCGCGCGAGGGCGCCGCTCATGCAAGGCGAATATGCTTCGCATTTCCCCGCATTGCACTCTGTCGCCACGATGCCGCGAGACCGTACAAGAACCGGAGAAGGTCATGAATGGGAGCACCGTTGCTGAACGCGAGGCCGCTGGGCGAGCCGCGCGCGAGCGCTCGAAGCGTTCGAGCCATAAGGAAACCGGCAGCATCAGGCGCGATCCGCTCGCACTGCTGCGCTCGAGCAGCGAAGGCCGGGTGCCGAACCTCGTGCAACTGCGCTACGGGCGCATGATCGTCTCGCCCTTCACGTTCTTTCGCGGCAGCGCGATCCTCCAGGCGCACGATCTCGCGGGCGTGCCCAACACCGGCATGACGATGGAGATTTGCGGCGACGCGCATCTGCTTAACTTCGGCGCCTTCGCCACGCCCGAGCGCCAGCTCGTGTTCGATCTCAACGACTTCGACGAAGTCGCGCCCGGCCCGTGGGAGTGGGACGTGAAGCGCCTCGTGGCGAGCTTCGTCGTGGCGGCGCGGCACATGCGTTATTCGCGCGGCGTGGCCGAGGAACTGGTGATGGCAGCAGTGACCAGCTATCGCGACCGCCTGCGCCAGTACGCGGAGTACGGCGCGCTCGATCTCTGGTACGACAAGATCACCTTCGACCGCATGGTCGAAACCGCGCTTACGCCTGAAGGCCGCCGCCTGATCCGGCGCGGCATGGAGAAGGCCGCGAACCGCACGCACGAAAACCTGCTCGAAAAGCTCGCGGAGCGCGACGGCGACCACTGGACGATCCGCGACGCGCCGCCCGCGCTCTTTCACGTGCACGGCGTGAACACGCTGTTCGAGCCCGAAGACGACTGGTTCACGCTCGGCGACTGGCGCACGCTGATCGAGCCAATGTATGAGGAATACGCAAAAACGCTCGCGCCCGACCGGCGCGAACTGCTCGACCACTTCGCCATTCAGGATCTCGTGTTCAAGGTGGTGGGCGTGGGCAGCGTGGGTACGCGCTGCCTCGTGATGCTGCTCGTCGATCATCACGACAAGCCGCTCTTCCTGCAGGTGAAGGAGGCCACGCGATCGGTCGTTTCGCAGTACTTCAAGTCGCAGTCGCCAAAGCATGAAGGCGCGCGCGTCGTGCACGGCCAGCGGCTCCTGCAGGCGGCGAGCGATATCTTCCTTGGCTGGACCACGGGGCCTTCGGGCCGCAACTTCTACGTGCGCCAGTTGCGCGACATGAAGCTCTCGGTCGATCTCCAGTTGCTCGACAGCACGCTGCTCTGCGGCTACGCGCGACTTTGCGGCTGGGCGCTCGCGCGCGCACACGCGAAGTCGGGCAGTGCGGCCATCGAGATCTCTTCGTACATTGGCCGCAGCGACCAGTTCGCGGAGGCGCTCACGAGCTACGCGTTCGCCTATGCGGACCAGGTGGAGCGCGATTACGACGTGTTCATCAAGGCCGTGCGCAGCGGCGCGATCGTCGCCCGCAGCGAAGAGGACATGGCGGCCGATTTCCGCGTTTGAGGACAGGCCGCAACGCGCCGGGGCAAAGGCCGCATAACGCGATCCGACTCAGCCCGCCGGTACAATCGCGCACAGGGGGGCGCCGCTGTGCGCGCTTCATGCGAACGAATGAGAGATCCAGGGGAAACACGGTTGAAGCGCGAGTCAATGCCGTTCGGAATCGTCAGAAAGCTGCGCAGCCACGCGCGTCGCAGCAACATTGCCCGCGCGCTGCCGGCCATGCGCTACGTCGCGCTTGGCTGTGCCTGCATGTTTGCCGGCGCGCTGCAAGCCGACGAACTGGAAAGCCCAACGCTGCGCAAGATTCGCGACACGGGGACGATCGTCATCGGCGTGCGCGAGGCCGCTGTGCCGTTCTCCTATATGGCGGGCGGCGAGCACGCGACGGGCTACTCGTACGAGATCGCCCAGCGCATCGCGGCAAACGTGCGCGAGACGCTCAAGCTCCCCGCGCTGCGGGTGCGCGAAGTGGTCGTCACACCGCAGAACCGCATCACGCTCGTGCAGAACGGCACCGTCGATCTCGAATGCAGCACCACGACCCATACGCGCGAGCGCGAGAACGACGTGGCGTTCTCGAACAGCATTTTCGTGTACGGCGTGCGCATGCTCGTCAAGCGCGGCTCGCCGGTCAAGGACTTCGGCGATCTCGCGGGCCGCACCGTGGTCACGACCGCGGGCACGTCGGAAGAGCGCCTGCTGCGCCGCTGGAACCTGGAGCGCGCGATGAACATGCACATCATCGTCGCGAAGACTCATGCCGACTCGGTCGAAGCCGTGCGCTCGGGCCGCGCCGTTGCCTTCGTGATGGACGAGCCGCTGCTGTACGCCGCGCTCGCGACCGGCTATGTGGCGAGCGACACGCCGGGCGAGCCGGTGGCGCAGCGCGAGCGCAACGTGGGCGATGCGCGCGCTTACGCAGTCGTCGGCAGCCCGGCCAGGTCGGAGGTGTATGGCTGCATGTTCCGGCGCGGCGACATCGCGTTCAAGCGCATCGCCGATAGCACCATTGCGCAGATGGAGCGCTCGGGCGAGGCGCACGCGCTCTACCGGCGCTGGTTCGAGTCGCCGATTCCGCCTGCGGGCGTGAACCTCGACTATCCGATCTCGGACCAGATGAAAGCGCTTTTCGCGAAGCCCAACGACGAGGCGCTCGATTGAAGGCTCAACCGAAAGCAAGAGGCAACGATGAGTGATACGCAAGAAGACGCAGTGTCGCCCGGCGCACTGAAGCCCACGCGCAAGATCGCGCTCGTCACGGGCGCGGGCAGCGGCATTGGCCGCGCGTGCGCGCGCAGGCTGCTGGCGAACGGCTTCGCCGTCGTGCTGGCGGGACGCCGGGCCGCGCCGCTCGAAGCGCTCGCCAACGAGGCCCGCGCGCGTGGCGAAGAGGCGCTCGCGGCGCCCTGCGACGTGACCGACGCGGCGGCCGTCGAGGCGCTCTTCGAGACGATCCGCACGCGCTACGGCCGGCTCGATCTGCTCTTCAACAACGCGGGCCGCAACGCGCCGGCGGTGGATATCGACGAGCTTTCGGTGGACGACTGGCGCGCCGTGGTCGACACGAACCTCACCGGCGTGTTTCTGTGCACGCGCGCGGCGTTCGGGCTCATGAAGCGGCAGACGCCGCGCGGCGGGCGCATCATCAACAACGGTTCGATTTCGGCGCACGCGCCGAGGCCGTTCAGCGCCGCGTATACGGCCACCAAGCACGCGATAACTGGCCTCACGAAAACTGTTTCGCTCGATGGCCGGCGCTACGACATTGCGTGCGGGCAGATCGACATCGGCAACGCGGCGACCGAGATGGCCGAGCGCATGGCGCGCGGCGTGCCGCAGGCGAACGGCGAGATCGCCGTCGAGCCGCTGATGGATGTGGAGCTGGTCGCCGATGCGCTCTTGCACATGGCGCAGTTGCCGCTGGAGGCGAACGTGCAGTTCATGACGATCATGGCGACGAAGATGCCGTTCGTGGGGCGCGGCTGAGCGAATCCGGCGCCCGCGGGCCCCAGGGCGGTGCCGCACGCGCTCTTGCACAGTCCCGTATACTGGCCGCTGAACCGCCACGACGCCCGAGCGCCCATGCCTTTGCCCCCGCGTCCGGACGACGATCCGCGTCCCCAGCCGCCCGCACGCCCCGATATCGACGACTGCTGCCATAGCGGCTGCGATCCCTGCATCTTCGATCTCTACGATCAGGAGATGGACCGCTACCGCACCGCATTGGCCGCGTGGGAAGCGCGCGAAGCGGCGCGGCAGGTGCAGGCGCAGGCGAGAGCGCCGCGCAGGAAGCCGGCGAAATCCGCGGCGCCTTCGCGCAGCGAGTCTGCACGTCCGCCGCGCACCGACCGGCACTGAATGCCTCTTCCGCCATGACCGAATCCATCCTCGTCTCCAACGCCCCCGCTCACGACGCCGCCGCGCTCGACGCGCTGCAGGCGTTCGTCGAGCGTCATCCGCGCCTGTTCGTGCTGACGGGCGCGGGCATCAGCGCGGATTCGGGCATTCCTGGCTACCGCGACGAGAACGGCGCCTGGAAGCGCTCGCCGCCCATCACGCTGCAGGAGTTCCTCGGCTCCGAGAGCATGCGGCGGCGCTACTGGGCGCGCAGCATGATCGGCTGGCCGACGGTCGGTCTCGCGCAGCCCAACGGCGCGCATCGCGCGCTCGCGCGCCTGGGCGCGGCGGGCTACGCGCGCACGCTCGTCACGCAGAACGTGGACGGGCTCCATCAACGCGCGGGCAGCCGCGACGTGATCGAACTGCACGGCAGCATCGCGCACGTGCATTGCCTCGACTGCGGCGCGCAGTATTCGCGCGCATCGATCCAGCCCGAACTCGTGGCGCGCAATCCGGCCATTGCGGGCGCGAGCGCGGAACCCGCTGCCGACGGCGACGCCCATCTCGACTTCGACGGCGACAACGCATTCCATGTGCCGGCATGCGCCGCATGCGGCGGCATGCTCAAGCCTTCGGTGGTGTTTTTCGGCGAGAACGTGCCGCGCGAGCGCGTAGACAGCGCCTCGCACGCGCTCGACGAGGCCGACGCCGTGCTCGTGGTCGGCTCCTCGCTCATGGTGTATTCGGGTTTCCGCTTCTGCGCCTGGGCGCAGCAGCGCGGCAAGCCCGTGGCCGCGATCAACATGGGCAAGACGCGCGCCGACCCGCTGCTCGCACTGAAGCTCGAAGCACCGTGCGCGGCGGTGCTCGACGCACTGGGCTCGCGCCTTATTCCCTGACATTCACGACCCCACGGAACCGACGACATGCTGAACACGCTAGCCGACCTTGAAGCGCACTACGGCACGCCGCACGAACGCGCGTTGCGCAAGGAAATCGATCACGTCAACGCGGATTACCGGCGCTTCATCGAAAGCTCGCCGTTCGTCGTGCTCGCCACGGGCGGGCCGGAAGGCCTCGATTGCTCGCCGCGCGGCGATGCACCCGGCTTCGTGCGCATTCTCGACGAGCGCACGCTCGCGCTGCCCGACCGCCCCGGCAACAACCGCGTGGACAGTTTGCGCAACGTGGTCGCCTCGGCGCAGGTGGGCCTGCTGTTCATGGTGCCGGGCGTGGGCGAGATGCTGCGCGTGAACGGGCGCGGCCGCGTGAGCACCGAAGCGGCGCTCGTTGCGAGCTTCGCCGTGGACGGCAAGCCGCCGCGCTCGGTGCTCGTGATCGACGTGGAAAGTGTGTATTTCCATTGCTCGAAGGCCATCGTGCGCTCGAAGCTGTGGGACCCGTCGCGCCACGTCGAGCGCTCGCACCTGCCGAGCGCGGGGGAGATGCTGCGCCGCGTAAACGAGGAGCAATATGGCGAGACGTTCGATGTCGAGACTTACGAATCCGGTCTTGCCGAACGCATCAAGAACGCCCTGTACTGAGCGAACCCCGAGCGTACGCAAGACGATGAACGACCCGCAAGCCGCACAGCGCCTTTGCGCGCCCGCCGCCGAACGCAACGCCGCGCCGATCCTCGAAGTGCTGCGCGGCGCGCTGCCCGCGCAGGGCACCGTGCTCGAAATCGCGAGCGGCACCGGCCAGCATGCCGTACACTTCGCGTCCGCGTTGCCCGGCCTCACCTGGCAGCCCAGCGACGCCGACGCGCGCGCCCGCGCCTCGATCGCCGCCTGGCGAACGCTTACGGGCCTCGTGAACCTGCGCGAGCCGCTCGATCTCGACGTGTGCCGCGAGCCCTGGCCGATCGACGCGGTGGACGCCATCGTCTGCATCAACATGATTCACATCGCGCCGTGGGAAGCGGCGCGATGTCTCATGAAAGGCGCGGGCGCGCGCGTTGCTGCGGGTGGCGCGCTCGTGCTCTATGGGCCGTACCGGCGCGGCGGTGCGCACACTGCGCCGAGCAACGAGGCCTTCGACGCCGATCTGCGCGCGCGCGATCCGTCGTGGGGCGTGCGCGACATGGAAGACGTCGAGGCGCTGGCCGAAGCGCAAGGCTTCGCGTGCGAAGCGCGCGTGGCGATGCCGGCGAACAATTTCAGCCTGGTGTTCAGGAAGCGCTAAGCAGGTCGGGAAACATCCGTCGCGCGTGCGCGTGCGCGCAGCGCCTCTACGTTTCCCTTATGCTTGCACGGTTGGCGCCCTGCGCGGCGCCGTCAATGAATGAAGTGGAGAATCAACATGAGCAAACAGCCAATCGGCGTAGTGGGTCTGGCCGTGATGGGGAGCAATCTGGCGCTCAACATCGAGAGCCGCGGCCATGCGGTGTCGGTGTTCAACCGCAGCCGCGCGAGAACCGACGAGCTGATCGCTGAGTTTCCGGATCGCAAGCTCGTGCCGGCTTACACGCTGGAAGAGTTCGTCGACTCGCTGGAAAAGCCGCGCCGTATCCTGCTGATGGTCAAGGCGGG
>DATBXG010000414.1:0-4008 GCA_036514415.1 Paraburkholderia sp. | reverse complement strand
CTCTTTCCCGCTTCGTCAACTGCTTTTTTTCGCTTACCGCTTAAAAAAGCCGCCGACTTCGCGTGCCGCCGGTTTCCGCGGCGGCCTTCGCTGACCCGACGTCAGAGACATCGAACTGCGAAGGGGGCGAATCTTAACGCCTCGATCGCGAGCCTGCAAGCCCTTCTTCATCAATTCGATAAAAGGAGGCGCAAGGCGCCTCTTCGCGTGAAGCTACGAGCACTCAAGACTTCGAGTTGCCATTCGTCGGCTTCTTGAACATCGCCCTGCATGGCGGCGAGAGCTCAGCGTAGTGCTGCTTCATGCACGCCGTGATCTTTTCCTTGTTCGGAATCTCGCTCGCGCAGAAGTGAAACGCATCGCCACGACATGCTTGCTCCTGCGCGTCGCGCGACGCGCCGTAACCCGCCATCGTGAGCGTCAGGCCCACCATCAGCGCCCCCGCTTTCATCATGTGATTGAGCGATTTCGTCATGGGGTGCTCCTCGTGGTGAGTGTTCTCGCGCCACTTTCCTGCAGTCACCCTCTGCCGCGTGCGGCCCGAGCGGCGCCATGAAGGAACCGCGAGGCACATCGACGTGGGCGGCACCGTGCGCGCTCCCGCTGAACCGCTCGTAGCGCAACGCGCCTGGCAACCCGAGCGATCCTGAATCAGCGCGCGCCTTCCTCACATGCCAGGCCCGCTTTGAACACCCGAGCGCACGCCTGCCAACGGCGCGCCATAACCGCCCGCCTCCGCGTTGTTCGGGTGACCGTTTGCGAGTTGCCCGCGCGGATCAGTGGGGCCAACCGGCATTTCGCCGGCCTGGCGATTGCCGTGCGTCGGGTATTCGCTGCCGGGCGGCGCGTTGGGCATGAGCGCGAGGCTGTTTTGCGGCGCGCGAAGGTCGTCGTGCGGCGCGAGCTGGGCGAGCGCGTGGCCGGGCGCGCCGGCCAGCATCGCGCACGTCATGACGCACGCCATGAGCACGAGGGCTAAGGAAGGCTTCATCTCGAACTCCTTTCGGGCAGACGTAACACGCCGAGCACGCACGAACCCGCCGCGCTGCTTTCAGGCTAGCAGACGCTCGCCTGCCGCGCCTATGACTATTCCAGCAAACGCCGCTCTCCGGTTACTATTCCGGGTTGTAAGGCAAACCAGAAAAAGCGGCTCGCTACGGCGGGCCGACACAACGACAACTTTGGGATCGCAACTGAGCGCTCGGCATGGTCCCGGATTCAGAGCTTTGTATGGGCCCGGAGCGCGCTGCGTGAGACCGGAGTAAGCGCTGACGCGCCAACTCCGGATCGCGAAGTGCTGAAGCACTCACTCCGGGCGACCGCTGAAGCACTCATTCGGGCCGGCACGAAAGCGCGAAGTGCGATCGACAGGAGACAAAACCATGGACCAGCCGCGTGCCGTCGACGTCCAAACCTTCATCAACGAACATCCGTTTTCGCCGTTCCAGTGGTTCATCTTCGCGATGTGCTTCGTCATCGTCCTGCTCGACGGTTTCGACACCGCCGCGATCGGCTTCATCGCGCCCTCGCTGCTCGGCGAGTGGGGCATCACCAAGCCCGCGCTCGCGCCCGTGCTGAGCGCAGCGCTCTTCGGCCTCGCCTGCGGCGCGCTCGCGTCCGGGCCGCTCTCCGACCGCGTCGGGCGCCGCGTCATGCTGGTCGGCTCGGTCCTGCTGTTCGGCGTGACCTGCCTCGTCTCGGCGTTCTCCACGAGCATCGGCGAGCTCACGTGGCTGCGCTTCATCACGGGCGTCGGCCTCGGCGCGGCCATGCCGAATGCGGTCACGATGATGGGCGAGTACTGCCCCGACCGGAACCGCGCCACCGTGATCAATCTGATGTTCTGCGGCTTTCCGCTCGGCGCGGCCTGCGGCGGCTTTCTCGCGGCATGGATGATTCCGCATTTCGGCTGGCGCAGCGTGCTCATGCTCGGCGGCGTGACACCGCTCGTGCTCGCCGTTCCGCTCTTCCTGCGCATGCCCGAATCGGTGCGCTACATGGTGGCGAATCACCGGCCCGTCGAACGCATTCGCGCCGCGCTCGCCCGCATCTCGCCAGACGCCGCCAAAGCGCAGGTATTCACGATGACCGAGCACGCCCCGCAGACGCAGAGCAAGGGCCTCGGCGTCGTGCTTTCGCCGATGTACCTCGTCGGCTCGGTGATGCTGTGGGTCGCCTATTTCATGGGGCTCGTGATCTTCTACGCGTCGATCAACTGGATGCCGCTGCTGCTCAAGGACTCCGGCCTCACCGCCTCGAGCGCGACGCTGATCTCGGCGCTCTTCCCGCTCGGCGGGGTGGGAGCGGTGTTGAGCGGCATGCTGATGGACCGTTTCAACGCGAACCGGATCATCGCCGCATGCTATGTGCTCACCGCGCTTTCGGTGTGGCTCATCGGCCAGGCGGCGGGCAACGTGGGCCTGCTCGTGCTCGTGGTGTTCGTGGCCGGCGTGCTGATGAACACGGCGCAATCGTCGATGCCTGCACTCGCCGCCGCGTTCTATCCCACCCAGGGACGCGGCACCGGCGTTGCCTGGATGCTCGGCATCGGCCGCTTCGGCGGCATTGCGGGCTCGTTCCTCGTGGCCGAGCTCACGCGCCGGCACTTCACGTTCGCAGGCATCTTCGCGACGGTTGCCGTCGCCGGTCTCATTGCCGGCGCGGCCCTGCTCATCAAGCAAGCCGCGCGGCCGCAGGCAAGCGGCTCGACGGCTGCAAAAACGGAGTCGTTCGGGCACTGAAGCCCACCGGGCTGTCGAGCATTGCGCCGCGCTTCATGGCGGCGCAATTCACACATTCCGTAGAAGAATCAGCCACCCAGCGCGCCAAGATTAAGCCTGTGCGAGTGGCCGATCCACACGGCGGCGTCGCGATGGTCGCGCAGCGCATCCGTGGTGTTCGGATGCACGAACACGTCGAGCGAGCCGTGATTGAGTGTGAGCCATTCGACGACTGTCACGAAGCGCTCACGCGAAATGGCGAGCTGATACGACCACATCGGATGCGGCCCGACCGGGCGCTCGTGAAAGCGCCCGATCTGCACGATCTCGCCGAAGCGGGCTTCGATCGCTTCGCGCAGGGTCCAGGCGGCGTCGCGCGTCGCCGCGTCGAAATAGATGTGCGCGTGCCAGCTCGTGATATCGGCGGGATCGAGGTAGTTCATGGCGGTACAGGACGGCGGTGAGGGTTCGAGCCGTCATTGTCCATCGAACACCCCGGCCGTGCAGGCAAACACACAACGCCACGTTTCAGTGCGCGTCGTTTGAATACGTGTCGCCCACCATCAGACGCACGATCTCGTCGCCGTCGGTTTCGGCCACGCGCCGCTCGCCCGCCACTTCGCCGCGCCGCAGCACGACAATGCGCTCCGCCACGGCAAAAATATCGTGCAGATTGTGCGAAATGAGGATCACGGCCACGCCCTGCACCTTGAGCGCGCGGATCAACTCCATCACCTTGCGCTGCTCGGGCACGCCAAGCGCCGCGGTGGGCTCGTCCATGATCAGCACGCGTGCGTTCCAGTAGATCGCGCGGCCAATCGCTATCGCCTGACGCTGCCCGCCCGAGAGCATTTTCACGGGCCCCGTGAGCTTGCGCGGCGGAATCACGATATCGAGCCGCTCCAGCACTTCGCGCGCAACGCGCGCCATATGCGGTCGATCGATCACCTGGAAGCCGAACCGGCGCCGCACGGGCTCGCGGCCGAGGAAGATATTGCTGCCCACGTCGAGATTGTCGGCGAGCGCGAGATCCTGATAGATGGTTTCGATGCCTTGCGAGCGAGCGTCCTGCGGATCGCGCAGTTGCAGCGGACGGCCTTCGAAGTGCAAATCGCCCCCATCGGCGCGATAAACGCCCGAGAGGATCTTGATGAGCGTGGACTTTCCCGCGCCGTTGTCGCCCGCGAGCGCGAGCACTTCGCCCGGCATGAGCCGCAACGAGACGCGCTTGAGCGCCTCCACGCCGCCAAAGCGGATCGAGACGTCACGCGCCTCGAGAATCGGCGTG
>DATBXG010000413.1:0-23543 GCA_036514415.1 Paraburkholderia sp. | reverse complement strand
TGCACTTCCAGCACGACGCGCCCGTTGCCTTCGTGTGCCGCGGCCGCGGCGACGAGCGGCACGAAGCGCACGAACTGGAGCGTGTCGCCGAAACCCTGTTCGGCCTCGATGAGCACCGTGCGGCCGTTCAGAGGCTCGCCGTGCCAGCGTGGCAGTGCGCCTGGCGTCGTGCGCGGCGAGATCGATGCACCCGGCATGGCCACGAACGGAGCCGGCGCGAAGCCTGCGCCGCGCGGCGCGTTGGCTTGCGCTTCGTCGCGTGCGGCCGGGTCGAGCCGCCATTCGTACTCGGGCAGTCCACGCTGGAAGTCGCCGAGGGTGAGCCACGTGAGCGCGCGATTCAGATGTGCGGCGGCGAGATCGGGCCGCACACGCAGCGCCTGCTCGAAGGTGCGCAGCGCGGCCGCATGCCGGCCGAGCGCATGATGCGCGTTGCCAAGGGCGAGCCAGGCAAGGGCGAATTTCGGATCGAAGCCGATCGCGCGCTCGTAGAGTCCGACGGCGTCGTCGTGGCGGCCGAGCGCGGCGAGCGCGTTGCCGAGCCCGAACAGGGCCGGCACGAAGCGCGGCTGGAGCGCGAGCGCCGTCTCGAAGGCGGCCACGGCCTCGCCGTGCTGGCCGGTCGCATCGAGCGTGTTCGCGAGATTGAAATGCGCGGCCACGAAGCGCGGCTGCACGCGCAGCGCCTTCTGGAAGTGCTCGAGCGCGCCCGCGCTGTCGCCACGCGCGTTGAGCGACATACCGAGGTTGTTGTGCGCGCCGGCGTGGCCGGGCCGGATCTTGAGCGCGCGGCGAAACGAGTCGGCGGCCTCGCCGTGGCGGCCGAGCGCGTGCAGCGCGTTGCCGAGATTGTTGTGCGACGAGGCGTCGCCGGGCTGCAGGCGCACGGCGTGGCTGAACGCGTACATCGCGTCCTCGTGGCGGCCGATCGCAGCATAGGCGTTGCCGAGGTTGTAATGTGCAAGCGCGAAGGCGGGCGCGAGCGTGAGCGCGTTGCGAAAGCGCTCGATCGCGCCGTCCAGCTCGCCGAGCGCCTTCAGCGCGTTGCCGAGGTTCAGCTGGAGCGCGGCGTCGTCGGGGCGCAAGGCGACCGCGCGGCGCACGAGGTCCGCGGCTTCGGCGTGCTGGCCCTGCTGGTGCCGCAGCACGCCGAGCAGATGCAGCGCATCGACGTGCACGGGATCGGCGGCGAGCGTCGCGCGGTAGCCGCGCTCGGCGTCGTCCAGCCGGCCGTCGCGATGTGCGGCGTACGCGCGGACAAATACGGGTTCCATGACTGAAGAAGCAAAACGATCGGGACGCAAAGGCGGCATTTTCCCACACTCGCGGACCCGCTCCCGAAGTTGGCCGGAGTTTGACCGGAACTTGACCGGAATCCGTTGCGAAACTAACATATGAACATCTGTTCATATGTATTGCATGTAAACATGACCCCAATTTCCGACGACGAGCGCGTGGTGCCGCTCGCCGACCTCTTCCGCCTGCTCGGCGACGCCACGCGCCTGCGCATCGTCCTCGCCTGTGTGCAGGAGCGGCTCGCCGTGGGTGCGATTGCCGATGCGCTTGGTTTGTCGCCGTCGCTCGTGAGCCACCATCTGCGGCTCCTGCGCGCGGCGCGCATCGTGCGCGCGGAACGCGCGGGCAAGCAGGTGTTCTATGCCGCCGCGGACGCGCATATCAGCGCCATGCTCGCCGGCATGCTGGAGCACGTGGCCGAGCCCTCCACGCAATGGCAGGAGGGCGCATGACGGCCGCCGACCGCAAGCGCGCGAATGACGCCAGGAGCGTGGAGCAGCGCGAGGACGAACACGCGCCGGTGTGGTTCGACGAGGCGGACGGCCAGGCGCCGCAAGGGATGGATGAGCACGCTCACGACGCAACGTCCGGGCACGCGCATCGTCACGACAACGAGCCGGGCCACGATCACGGCCACGACGATGCCTGCGCGCATGGCGCACACGCGCCGCAGGGGCATGATCACGCGCACGGCCACCATCACCATCATCACGCGCCGGTCGCAGGTCATGGCCGCGCATTTGCGATCGCCGTCGCGCTGAACGTCTTCATCGTCGTCGTGCAGACGGTTTATGGCGTGCTGGCGCATTCCACCGCGCTGCTCGCCGACGCCGGCCACAATCTCTCCGACGTGCTCGGACTGCTGCTCGCCTGGGGCGCCGCGTGGCTCGCGACGCGCCGTCCGTCCGCGCGCTTCACCTTCGGCTTCGGCAGCTCGTCGATTCTTGCGTCGCTTGCCAACGCCGCACTGTTGCTGCTCGCGTGCGGCGCGATCCTGGCGCAAGCGCTCGGGCGCCTGTTCCATCCCGCGCCTGTCGCGGGTTTCGACGTGTTCGTCGTCGCGACGGTCGGCATCGTGGCCAACGGCTTTTCGGCATGGCTTTTCATGCGTGGCCAAAAGGACGACCTGAACATTCGCGGCGCCTTCCTGCACATGGTCGCCGATGCAGCCGTTTCAGCGGCCGTGGCCGTGAGCGGTCTCGCGATTCTCGCGACCGGCTGGAACTGGATCGATCCGCTCATGTCCATCGCCGTCGTGCTGGTGATCGTGTACGGCACGTGGGGGCTCCTGCGCGAGTCGGTGCGGCTTGCGCTCGCCGCGGTGCCCGGGAACGTCGACATCGTGCGCGTGCGCGCGTTCCTCGCGCAGCAGGAGGGCGTGGTCGATGTGCACGATCTGCACGTCTGGGCGCTCTCGACAACGGGCTGCGCACTCACAGCGCATCTCGTGATGCCGGCGGGGCATCCCGGCGACGCCGCGCTCGACCGTATCGTCGAGTCGCTCAACGCGCGCTTCGGCATGCGGCACGCGACGCTGCAGGTGGATCTCGGCACGAGCGAGCATCGCTGCGCACTCGACGCGCCAGCCGGCGGGGCGGGGCACCCGCAGACGCACGGGCATTCGCATTCACGTTGAAGCGCGGCAAGTTACGCGGCATTTGATGCGCTGCCGCGCGACCGGCCGGGGCGCGGGCGATACACTACGCAGGGTACCGAGCGCATGGAGGTCTGCATGGCCGTGGCTTCTTCTCTCGCGCCCGTGCTCATTGTGGGCGCGGGACCCACCGGGCTCGCCGCCGCGATGAGTCTTGCGCGCGCGCATATTCCAGTCCGGCTGATCGATCGCGCGCCGCAGCCGGGTCGCCACTCACGAGCGATTGGCATTCAGGCGCGCACGCTCGAACTATTCGAGCAGCATCGCATCGTCGAGCCGTTTCTCGAACTCGGCCACCGCGCGCACATCGCGAATCTCTACTCGAACGGCCAGCGCCGCGCGCGGCTCGACTTCGATCCGCTCTTCACGCGTTATCCCTATCTGCTCTTCATCGACCAGACGGTCACCGAGCGCATTCTCACCGAGCATCTCGCGACGCTCGGCGTGGAAATCGAGCGCGGCTGCGAGCTGCTCGAATACACCCAGGGATCGGCCGGCGCGAGCGCAGAAGTGCGCCGCCCCGACGGGCGCGTCGAGTCGCTGCGCTGCGCCTGGGTGATTGCCGCCGACGGCGCCCACAGCACCGTGCGCCACCGCCTCGACATGAAGTTCGACGGCGAGACGATGGCGCAATCGTTCCTGCTCGCCGACCTGAGCGCGAGCACGCCGTGGTCCGACGACGAGTTTCATGTTTTCGCTTCGGGTGACGGCCTCGCTGCGCTCTTTCCGCTCGGCCATGGCCGCTACCGCCTGATAGCCGACCACAAGGCCATGCTGCCCGGTGCGCCCGAAGGCACGATTCCCGTGCCCACGCTCGAAGAATGCCGCGAGATCGTCCTGCAGCGCATGCATCATCCCGTTTCCGTCTCGGACATGAGCTGGGCTTCGTACTTCAGCGTAAACAGCCGGATGGTGCGGCAGCTGCGCGTCGAGCGCACCTTCCTTGCCGGCGACGCCGCGCACGTCCACAGCCCCGCGGGCGCGCAGGGCATGAACACGGGCATCCAGGAGGCCTTCAATCTGGGCTGGAAAATCGCGCGCGTGCATGCGGCCGGCGCGCCTGAACGCCTGCTCGACACCTACCACGCCGAGCGCTATCCGATCGAGCGCCTCGTGCTGCAGCAGACGAGCTTCATGACGCAACTGGTCGAAGCCGATCACGGCCCGCTCAAGCTGCTGCGCGAGCGCGTGATGCCGGTGCTCGTCGCGCTCGGGCCGCTGCGCGACGCTGCGCGGCAGGCGGTGAGCGAACTGTCGATCCAGTATCGCCGTAGCCCGCTCACGCTCGAGCGCGTGCTGGACGGCGGCCCTCGCGCGGGCGAGCGCGCCCCGGACGCATTCGTGCGCGTGGTCGATGGGCCGCTGGGCAAGGCGCCGGGCAAGGGGCGCATTTTCGATCTGCACGACCCGGCGTGCTTCTCGTTGTTCCTGCTGGTGGAGGGCGATGCCGATGCGGCTGCGACGAAAAACGGCGCGGACGTGAGCGCAACGCTCGAGCGTTTCGCCGAAGCCGTCGAGCGGCTGTTCCCGCAGGCGCTGCGGGTCTGGTGGATCGCCGATCTCGCCAATGGCGAGACGCCGCTGGCGGGCGAGGGTGCGCCCTCGCTAGGCGAATCGTACGGGCGCACGCGGCCCGCGTTCTACCTAGTGCGGCCCGATGGCTATATCGGTGCGCGGGGGCGCCCGATCTCGGACCTCAATGCGTTGCTGCGCCACTGTGAGACGTGGTATGCGGCAGCGGGTTTCGCGCAGCCGCCGCCGGTCTGAATGCCTTTGAACCGTGCGGCGGAGTGCGCGTGACGTGATGGATCGGCAAGCCTGGCGGGCCTGCCGGACCTGACTCAGGCCACCGCGGGCACCAACGCGTCGCGATGCTTCGTGAGAGACGCGAGCACGATCTCCGTGAAGCCCGCGTTCTCTCCCTCGCCATCGAGTGCCGCGAGCAGCGTGCGGCGCATGCGCGGCTCCCAGAACTTGCGGATGTGCTCGGCGATGCCCGTGAGCGCTTCTTCGCGATCGGGCAGCGAGTCGAAGAACATGCCGATCTGATTCGCCATTTCGATCAGGTGATCTGCTTTCATCGCCTTATTTCCCTGAAGTGGCAAGCGGTTCGCGCTGGCGATGCAGGTCGAGTTGGGTCGCGTTGAAGCGCGAGTACTCGCGCTGCCATTCCGACGGCTGCTGCACGTGGCTGACCTGCACGGCCGTCACCTTGTACTCGGGGCAGTTGGTGGCCCAGTCCGAGGCATCCGTGGTGATGACGTTCGCACCCGACTCCGGGAAGTGGAACGTCGTGTAGACCACGCCCGGCTGCATGCGCGTGCTGACCTGCGCGCGCAGCACCGTATGTCCGGCGCGCGACTCGATGCCCACCCAGTCGCCATCGCGGATGCCTCGGTCTTCGGCGTCCACCGGATGGATCTCGAGACGGTCCTCCTCGTGCCAGCGCGAGTTCTCGGTGCGGCGCGTTTGCGCGCCCACGTTGTACTGCGAGAGGATGCGGCCAGTCGTGAGCAGCAGCGGGAAGCGGCGCGTGACCTTTTCCGGCGAGGCGATGAACTTCGTGATGACGAACTTGCCCTTGCCGCGCACGAACGCGTCGATGTGCATGATGGGCGTGCCATCGGGCGCGGCTTCGTTGCATGGCCACTGGATGCTGCCCATCTCGTCGAGCTTCTTGTACGAGACGCCGTGGAACGTGGGCGTCAGGCGCGCGATTTCGTCCATGATCTGCGACGGATGCGTGTAGTCCATCTCGTAGCCGAGCGCACGAGAGAGCAGGATCGTCGCTTCCCAGTCCGCATAACCGGCGATCGGCGGCATGACCTTGCGCACGCGCGAGATGCGGCGCTCGGCGTTGGTGAACGTGCCGTCCTTTTCGAGGAACGACGAACCCGGCAGCAGCACGTGCGCGTACTTCGCCGTCTCGTTCAGGAAGATGTCCTGCACGACGATGCATTCCATCGACGAAAGCGCGGCGGCGACATGCTGCGTGTTCGGGTCGGACTGGACGATGTCCTCGCCCTGGCAGTAGAGGCCCATGAAGGTGCCATCGAGCGCCGCCTCGAACATGTTCGGAATGCGCAGGCCCGGCTCGCTTTGCAGCGCGACGTTCCAGGCGCTCTCGAAGAGACCGCGCACCGTGGAGTCGCCCACATGGCGGTAGCCCGGCAGCTCGTGCGGGAACGAGCCCATGTCGCACGAACCCTGCACGTTGTTCTGGCCGCGCAGCGGATTCACGCCCACGCCTTCGCGGCCGATATTGCCCGTGGCCATTGCGAGGTTGGCGATGCCCATCACCATCGTCGAGCCTTGCGCATGCTCGGTCACGCCGAGGCCATAGTAGATCGCGGAGTTGCCGCGCTGCGCGTAGAGGCGCGCGGCGGCGCGCACCTGCCCGGCCGGCACGCCGGTCACTTCGGCCATGGCTTCGGGCGAGTTTTCCGGCAGCGCGACGAAATCGCGCCATTGCTCGAATGCGCGCGTTTCGCAGCGCTCGGCCACGAACGACTCATTGACGAGCCCTTCGGTGACGATCACGTGCGCGATGGAGTTGATCATCGCGACGTTGGTGCCCGGGCGCAGTTGCAGGTGATGTTCGGCCTTCACGTGCGCGGTGTCGACGATGTCGATGCGGCGCGGATCGACGACGATCAGCTTCGCGCCCTGGCGCACACGGCGCTTCAGGCGCGAGCCGAACACCGGATGGCCGTCGGTGGGGTTCGCGCCGATCACCATGATCACATCCGAGTGATCGACCGAGGCGAAGGTTTGCGTGCCCGCCGATTCGCCGAGCGTGGTCTTCAGGCCATAGCCCGTGGGCGAGTGGCACACGCGTGCGCAGGTGTCGACGTTGTTGTTGCCGAACGCGGCGCGCACGAGCTTCTGGACGAGATACGTTTCCTCGTTCGTGCAGCGCGAGGACGTGATGCCGCCGATCGAATCGCGCCCGTGCTTCGCCTGGATGCGGCGGAACTCGCTCGCAGCATGGTTGATCGCCTCTTCCCAGCTGACTTCGCGCCACGGATCGGTGATCTTCGCGCGGATCATCGGCTTCTTGATGCGGTCCTTGTGCGTGGCATAGCCCCACGCGAAGCGGCCCTTCACGCAGGCATGGCCTTCGTTCGCCTGGCCGTTCTTGTGCGGCACCATGCGCACGACTTCGTTGCCCTTCATCTCGGCCTTGAACGAGCAGCCCACGCCGCAATACGCGCAGGTCGTCACGACCGAGTGCTCGGCCTGGCCCAGCATCACGACGGTCTTTTCCTGCAGCGTGGCGGTCGGGCACGCGGCCACGCACGCGCCGCACGACACGCACTCCGATTCCATGAACGATTCGCTTGCGCCCGCGGCGACGCGCGATTCGAAGCCGCGCCCGGCGATGGTCAGCGCGAACGTGCCTTGCGTTTCCTCGCAGGCGCGCACGCAACGATTGCAGACGATGCACTTCGACGGATCGTAGGTGAAGTACGGATTCGATTCGTCCTTCTTGTCCTTGAGGTGATTCGCGCCGTCAAAGCCGTAGCGCACTTCGCGCAAGCCGGTGACGCCCGCCATGTCCTGCAGTTCGCAGTCGCCGTTGGCGGGGCAGGTGAGGCAGTCGAGCGGGTGATCGGAGATGTAAAGCTCCATCACGTTGCGGCGCAGCTTCTGCAGGCGGTCGCTTTGCGTGCGCACCTTCATGCCGGCTTCGACGGGCGTCGTGCACGAAGCGGGATAGCCGCGGCGGCCTTCGATTTCGACGAGACACAGGCGGCACGAGCCGAACGGTTCGAGCGAATCGGTCGCACAGAGCTTGGGCACGTTGATGCCGGCCTCGATCGAGGCGCGCATCACCGACGTGCCAGCGGGCACCGTGACGCATTGACCGTCGATTTCGAGCGTGACATCGACGTCGGCGTGGCGCAGCGGCGTGCCGAAATCGGTGTCGTCGAAGGGCGAGCGTTGCTTCATTGCTGCCGATTTGCAGGCGCAATTGCCGGAACCGCAACCACCGGCTTGGGACATGAGCGTGTCGGACATGGTGGTTCCTCGTTCAGGCGGCTGCCGCCGGTTGAGTGGCAGGTTCGAGACCGAAATCTTCAGGGAAATGGTCGAGTGCGGAGATCACGGGGTAGGGCGTCATGCCGCCCATCGCGCAGAGCGAGCCCGACACCATCGTGTCGCAGAGGTCGCGCAGCAGGGTGACCTGCTTTTCGGACATGTCGCCCTTGCGGATCTTCGCGATCACCTCGACACCGCGCGTCGAGCCGATGCGGCACGGCGTGCACTTGCCGCACGATTCGAGCGTGCAGAACTCCATGGCGTACTGCGCGAGTTCGGCGAGATTCGACGTGTCGTCGTGCACGACGAGGCCGCCGTGGCCCACGACCGCGCCAACGGCCGCATACGCTTCGTAGTCCATGGGAATGTCCCACTGGCTCTCGGGCAGATAGGTGCCGAGCGGGCCGCCCACCTGCACGGCGCGCGCGGGGCGGCCGCTGGCGGTGCCGCCGCCGTAATCGAACATCAGCTCGCGCAGCGTGCAGCCGAATGCAAGTTCGACGAGACCGCCCTGCTTGACGTTGCCGGCGATCTGGAACGGCAGCGTGCCGCGCGAGCGGCCCATGCCGAAGTCCTTGTAGAACGCCGCGCCCTTCGCGAAGATGATCGGCACCGTGGCGAGCGTGATGACGTTGTTGATGACCGTGGGCTTGCCGTAGAGGCCGGCGAGCGCGGGCAGCGGCGGCTTCGCGCGCACGATGCCGCGCTTGCCTTCGAGCGATTCGAGCAGCGCCGTTTCCTCGCCGCACACGTAAGCGCCCGCGCCCCTGGCGACGAACAGCTCGAAGCGCTTGCCGCTGCCGAGCACGTCGTCGCCGAGCCAGCCGGCGGCGCGCGCGCGCTGGATGGCTTCCTCGAGCGCCGCGATCGAATGCGGATACTCGCTGCGCACGTAGATGTGGCCGACGGTGGCGCCCACCGCGATGCCGGCGATCGTCATGCCCTCGATCAGCACGTAAGGGTCGCTTTCCATCACGAGGCGGTCGGAGAACGTGCCCGAATCGCCTTCGTCGGCATTGCAGACGATGTACTTCTGGTCGGCTTGCGCATTGGCGACCGTGCGCCACTTGATGCCGGCCGGGAACGCCGCGCCGCCGCGGCCGCGCAGGCCCGACTCGACGAGCGCTTCGCAGACATCGGCACCGGCCATCTTGAGCGCGTTGCGCAGGCCTTCGAGGCCGCCATGGGCGACGTAGTCGTCAGTGGAGAGCGGATCGGTGATGCCGATGCGCGCGAACGTGAGGCGCTGCTGCTTGCGCAGATACGGAATCTGCTCGACGAGGCCGACGCTGCGCGCGTGCTGGCCGCCTTGCAGGAAGCCGGCGTCGAAGAGCGCGCCGACGTCGTCGGCTTCGACGTTCGCGTAGCCGACGCGGCCTTCGGCCGTTTGGACTTCGACGAGCGGTTCGAGATAGAGCAGGCCACGCGAGCCGTTGCGCACGAGCTCGATGCTCGCGCCGCGCGCGGCGGCTTCGCGTTCGATGGCTTCGGCAATGGCATCCGCGCCGAGTGCGAGGGCCGAGGAATCGCGGGGAACGTAGACGCGTGTCATGCGGCCTCCTCGGCGCGTGCAACGGCCGTCATTGCGGCGGCGAAGAGCTTGTCGAACTTCTGCGGGGTTACTTTTGCATGCAATGTGCCGTTAATCATCATGGCGGGCGAGAGCGCGCATTGGCCCAGGCAATAAACCGACTCCAGCGCGACTGGGCCAACGTGTGCGTGAGGATGTTCGGCGTCGTGGCCGTGCTGGCCGAAACGGCAGCCGGTATGCGCCTCGACGTGCTGCGCGAGCGCTTCACTCCCCATGCTGCGGCAAGCCTCGGCGCGGCACAGCTGCACGGTGACCGGCGCGGGCGGCGCCGTGCGGAAGTGGTGGTAGTAGGTGATCACGCCGTGCACCTCGGCGCGCGAAAGATTGAGCGCCTTCGCGAGCGGCACGACGGTGGCCGGCGGCACGAAGCCGGTTTCGTCCTGGATCGCGTGCAGGATCGCCAGCAGTGTGCGGCCTGGTTGCGCGTGACGCCGCACGAGATCGTCCGGCGCGCTAACAGCTGTCTCTTCCATGGTGGGGCTTCTCCTAGGCATATATGCACTTGTTATTCATAAAGTGTGCATCTATGCTCCGGTTGTCTTGTTGTCTGACCGAACAATAGGCCCGTGGAAAAGCAGATGCAATAGGAAGGGTGACTTCATAATGATCAAGGTCGAGTGCCATGCGCAGCTGGTGGTGCGCGATGCGGAGGGCCGCGAGGCAAGCCTGACGGACGTTGTGCCGTTGCTCGCGCTCGTCGCGGAAGAAGGAAGCATTGCGCAGGCCGCGCAGCGTAAGGGTTTGTCCTATCGGCACGCGTGGGGCGTTTTGCGTGAAGTCGAGGAGCGCCTGGGTGGCGCGCTGATCGCGAAGGCGCGCGGCCGCGGCTCCGTGCTTTCCGAACTGGGCGAGGCCGTGCTGCGCTCGCAGCGCCTGTGCGCGGAGCGGCTGCAGGGCAACCTCGAGGCGCTGGCGAGCGAAGTGGCGAGCGACCTGAACCGCTGGCTCGCGCCCGCCGCGCAGGATCTGCGCATCCATGCCTCGCATGGCTACGCGGTGGCGGCGCTCGTGACGGCGCTCGTCGCCGACCAGGTGCCCGTGGAGATCAAGTACCGCGATAGCGTCGATGCGATCACGGCGCTCGCGCGCGGCGAATGCGATCTCGCGGGCTTTCACCTCCCGCGCGGCGACTTTCGGGCTGCGTGCGCAAGCGCCTACCGGAGCTGGCTGGACCCGCAGCGGCACGTGCTCATCCATCTCACGCAGCGCAAGCAGGGGCTGCTCGTCGGGCGGGGCAACCCGAAGCAGGTGACGGGCCTCGCCGATCTCGCGCGCGGCGATATCCGCTTCGTGAACCGGCAGCCGGGCTCGGGCACGCGCATGTTGATCGACCTGCTTCTCAGGCGGATTGGCGTCGATCCCGATCGCGTGAACGGGTACGCATCGGCGGAGCTCACGCATTCTGCAATCGCCGCGTTCGTGGCGAGCGGCATGGCGGACGTGGGCTTCGGCGTCGCGCCGGCTGCGCATCATTTCGGGCTCGATTTCATCGAAATCGCCGACGAAGACTACTACTTTGCGTGCGATCGCGGCCATCTTGCGCACGAGCCGCTTGCGACGGTACTGGGGTTGCTGCGCGGTGCCAGGTTCCGTGCGTCGGTTGCGCAACTGGAGGGGTATGATCCGGCCGCCTGCGGCGACGTCGTGGAACTCGACGCCGCATGGGGCGGCCCTCGCGAGGATGAGCAGCGGACGTTGTAATAGAAAGCAATCGATTAATCTGACTACGCTGCAGACTCCGGCGCTTTTTGTGATACTTTCAGTTCGTATTCGCTCTTACGTTTCAGATGCGCGTTCGACGCGCCGATCGACCATGAAATTTGTTCTCAAAGTTGGTGCCGCAGCCGTTACGGCAGCGGCGTTGTTCGCTACGTTCAACCTTGCTTTCGCGCAGAACTCGCCGGGTGTCCCCGGTGGCATCCTCAGCGATCAGTTCAAGTTCAACGAGCATCCGCAGATGCAGTTCGCTGCTTCGGCGCCTTCGGGCAAGTATCAGAACGGCAAGCCGACTGCGGCGCGCAAGCGCGGCGATCTCGGCGATCCGAACGGCTGCAATCTGCAGTGCCCGCAGGACAATTAACGATGTGAGGGTGGCGCTGCGCGATTATTTCGTCGCGCAGAAAGAAAAACTCGCGAAGCTCGTGTGGCTGTCGCGAGTTTTTTGTGCGCGCACTATCGGTTGATCGATGGAGCGGCCGTGGCAAATGAAAAGCCCCGGCAGCCTTGCGGCGCCGGGGCTTTGGTCGGTTCGTCGGGGACGAACCGGAATATCTGGTGGAGCCGGCGTCAACCTTGGTTCAGGCTGGCGAGCCTTGACAGTAAAGGATCTGGCAAGGCGACGATGGATTTATACCACCGCATATACCACCGTCGTCCGCGCGCTGTGTTCGATCGGCGGGGCGTAGAGTCCGCGCTTTCGTCGACCGAGCGCCTCGAAATGCAAAGGAGGTCTGCGTTTTACGCCGCACTCCAGAACGCTCGACCGGCACGCAGCGTACTGTTCGCCTTGCCTGTGTTGGACCACGCATGCACCGACCGACTGATGTGCAGGGCGCTGGCGTTCGCTCCTCCCGACCGGCCGGGCGCCATGCTGGCGCCCGGACGTTCCCGGACGTTCTTCCATGCGCCCGACACCCACCCCAGCCACGCACTCCCCGGTGCGGACCCCAGGCTGGCACCCCGTACACCCGGGCATCACGTACCGCTCTTTATCGGGGTACCCCAAAAAATCCGGACCTATATGTCAACACCTCTTTTCTGCAAGAGGTCTGTAAACACCCGCCATCACATCGCGCCGCGCGTGATGCCAGTAGCCCGGGTAGCATTTTCGAATCCTGCCGCGACTGCGACATGCCTGCTCGAAACACTGGAGGAGCGCCTTGCGCGCCTAAGGCAGAAGGTTTTTTCCTTGGCGTTTACGCATGGCGGCATGAAATACAAAAAGATTGGCGGAAAAAAGTAAAAGCAGGCTGCGTGATTTTTTTATTTTTTATATTTCCACACTTGCCCGCCGAGCATCAGACGGTCCAGGAAGTTGCGGGTAAACTGTCGACCCCTGCCAAGGGGGCACGGACCCCAGAGGCCTAGACGGGGTACCCCCGGTATTGAGATCGCTCTCTGACCGCAACCCCCGAAAACGGTGCTTGCAGCATGCGCGAAAAGGTACCTGCAACGGTATATCTGAGCGGGAGTGCTGCTCGCACAGGCTGCAGTGTTCTTCGCGTCTCGCCGGTCTCGGGCTCAGTGTCAACCTCCTGTGAGGGCCGCCGGGTCGACCCAGTACCCGCGCTTGGAGTCCCAAAAAACGAAGCTAACAGCGTGTCACACGCCGTGCATCAAGCCGCTGCGCAGCTATCACGCGCGGTACGTATCAAAGAAGTACTTCTGGAGTCGGCTAGAAAAGCGGTCTCTCATTTTCATGCGTGGTCGTTTGGCGTATTCTCCTGACACAAAAAACGACCAGGCCGACAATCGTGAGCCATTCCGGGAACTTTAGCTTCCTCGCCGAGCACTCGCCACTCCTCGCGCAACTAGGCGCGGCAGCGGAGAACGTATTTGCCGCTGACCCCAACACGACGCTGATTAAACTCCGGCAATTCGGAGAGGCAATGGCGCAAGACCTCGCCGCGCGATTGGGCGTCGAGTTCGACCAGATGAGCCAGGCCGACCTGCTCTATCGGCTGGAGCGCGAGGCTGGGCTCGACCGGACCATCCGGGGACTTTTTCACACCCTCCGCGTGGAAGGAAATAGGGCCACTCACGAGTTCAAGACTCAGCACAAGGAGGCCATGGACGGCCTCAAGGTCGCGCGCGCGCTCGCCATCTGGTTCCATGAATCATTCGGGAACAAAGTCACTGCATTCAAGCCCGGCCCGTTTGTTCCGCCCGCCGACCCCAGCTCGCACCTACGCAATCTCCAGAACGAGATCGATCAGCTCAAGGCGCAACTGAAGGCCGCCTCGCAAACGCTCGAAGACAACCATCAGCTCGCCGACCTCGTCGCGCGGGAGAAGCAGGAGTACGAGACGCTCGCGTTGCAGATGGACGCGGAGGCGAAGACGTACAAAGAGCTTGCATACGAACAAGAGGCAGCTCTCAAGAAGGCTCAAGAAGCGTTCGACGCCAAGGTAAAGCAGATCCAGGCGCAACTTGACCGCCAGCAAACCAAGGAGGCGCAGGCGAGCACGCGGAAGGCGACGAAGAATCTCGTGCTGAGCGAAGAGCTGACGCGAATCCTCATCGACCAACAGCTAGTCGATGCGGGCTGGGTCGCGGACACACAACAATTGACATATGCAAAGGGCGCGCGACCGGAGGCGGGAAAGAACAAAGCCATTGCCGAATGGCCTACGCTAGGCAAGCAGTCTGCCGACTACATACTATTCGCGGGGATGATGCCGATCGCGGTGGTGGAGGCGAAGAGCATCAACAAAAACGTCGCAGGGAAGATTGGGCAGGCAGAGCGATACTCGCGGGGCTTCCAACTTTCGCCGGATCACTCGTCAGCCTGGAAGGTAGCCGGACAACACGGACCATGGCCGGATGGGCAAGGTGGATTTTTCCAGGTCCCATTCGCCTACTCATGCAACGGCCGCCCCTATATTGAGCAACTGCGCGAACAGAGTGGCACTTGGTTCCGTGACCTGCGCGTGCCGTCGAATCTGGCCGACGCGCTCGTTGGTTTTCATCAGCCGGACGGTCTGATCGATCGATTGAAGCGTAGCAAGGAAGAGGCCGAAGCCAAACTCGCTCAGGAGGGGTTCGATTATCTGAGACTGCGCGACTACCAAATCAGCGCGATTCAGGGAGTCGAAACGGCCCTGACGCAAGGACAACGTGCCATTCTCGTTGCAATGGCAACCGGCACCGGCAAGACCCGAACCATCATCGGTCTCATGTACCGGCTGCTCAAAACCGAGCGCTTTCGACGAATCCTCTTCCTCGTGGACCGCACAGCGCTGGGCCAGCAAGCGACCGACGCATTCGACGAGGCATTGCTTGAGCAGAATCAGCCGTTATCGAAGATATACAACGTCGCCGAGTTGGGCGACATGTCGGCCGAGGCTGAGACGCGTGTCCAAGTCGCGACGGTCCAGGCAATGGTTCGACGCATCCTGCAATCTGATTCCCCTCCGGCTATCGATGAGTTCGACTGCATTATTGTCGATGAAGCACATCGCGGCTATACGCTGGACCAGGAGATGACCGAGGGCGAATTGGCAGTGCGCGACGAGGCGCAATATCTGTCGAGCTACCGCCGGGTTCTCGACTACTTCGACGCAGTGAAGGTCGGGCTCACCGCAACACCGGCGAAGCATACTACGGAGATATTCGGCAAACCAGTCTACACGTACTCCTACCGCGAGGCGGTTGCCGACGACTGGCTGATCGACCACGAACCGCCGATTAGGTACGAGACGCTGCTATCGAAGAACGGTATCAAGTTCGAGAAAGGCGAGAAAGTTACATCCATCAATATGGCAACCGGGGAGTTGGAACTGTCCGAGTTGGACGATGAGCTAAATTTCAATGTGGAATCCTTCAATCGCCGGGTCATTAGCGAGCAGTTCAACAAGGTCATCTGCGCCGAGTTGGCGAAGGAACTGGACCCGTTCGGCGAAGAAAAAGCTCTTATCTTCTGCGCCACCGACCTGCACGCAGACATGGTTAAGCGCCTGCTCGACGAGGCGTTCAAGGAACAATACGGCGATGACTATAACGAAGCTGCGGTGAAGAAGATCACCGGTCAATCCGACAAGGTGAGCCAGCTTATCCGCCTGTACAAGAACGAGCGATTCCCCAGCATTGCAATCACTGTGGACCTCCTTACTACCGGCATTGATGTACCGCCAATTTGCCATCTTGTCTTCCTGCGCCGGGTTCGATCCCGGATCCTTTACGAGCAGATGGTCGGGCGTGCCACGCGCCGATGCGATGAAATCGGCAAAACCGTCTTCAAAATCTACGATCCCGTGGACATTTACGCGGCGCTTGAGGACGTGACGAACATGAAGCCGCTCGTGAAGGATCCGAACGTAACCATCGAGCAACTCATCGATGAGCTTACCGACCCGGCGAGCTTCGATGCGCCGGGCAGCACGCCAGAAAGGACGCACGCTCACGAAGTGCTCGATGCGCTGAACCAAAGCCTCATGCGCGTGCTCCGGAAGGCCGCGCACCAAGCGGAGAAGAGGCCAGCGCTGCAGGAGCGGCTCGCCCAACTTGAACAGACGTGGGGCGTGCCTCCGAACAAGCTGCATGAACACCTGCACGAGCTTGGGCCCACTGGCGCGGCCGACTTCGTCCGCCAGCACAAGCAGCTACTTGACCAGCTCGCCGAGGTGAAGCAACTTGCAGGGACGGAGCATATGCCGATCATCTCGGAACACGCGGACGAATTGGTGCTCCGTGAGCAAAGCTATGGCGAGTTCGGCAGGCCAGAAGACTATCTCGACAGTTTCACCAGCTTCATCCGTAAGCAGGTGAACGAGTCGGCTGCGCTGTCGGTGGTCGTGAATCGACCGAAGGACATGACGCGCGCTGACCTTCGAGCGGTCCGCCTCCTACTCGACGAACATGGCTACACCGAAGCGAAGATCAGAACCGCGTGGCGCAACCAGACTAATCAAGAGATAGCGGCCAGCATTGTTGGCTACATCCGGCAGGCCGCAATCGGCGAGGCTCTCCTTCCATTTGATCAGCGCGTTGCACATGCGATGGAAGGTATTTACAAGATGACGAACTGGACTCATGTGCAACGCAAATGGCTTGAACGACTGGCGAAGCAACTCGTCCACGAGGTGGTTATCGATGAGCAGTTCGTTAACACCACGTTTGCCAACGATGGCGGCGCGAAGCTGTTGAACAAGACCCTGGGCGGGAAACTCGACGATGTGCTGCAAGGCCTCGCCGGGGCGCTCTGGCCGCAAGTGGCATAATTCGTACCTTGTGGGATCGCTCCGCCCGTGCGCCAGTGATCCCCCGCAAACTCTCAAGATCTAGCCCCCATGAGTAACAACGATATCGTCCAGAAGCTGTGGAACCTGTGTGATGTGCTTCGCGACGATGGCATAACATATACCAACTACGTAACCGAGTTGGTCCTGCTGCTGTTCATCAAGATGGAGCATGAGAACACGCAGAACGGCCTGCTCACCAAGCACAAGCTGCCCGAAGGGGCGCGCTGGGCTGATTTGACCGGCAGGAGCGGGTTGAACCTCCTGAATCACTACCGCGCAATGTTGCTGTCCCTCAGCCAAAGCACTGACAAGCTGATCGCGGCCATCTACGCCGACGCGCAGACGAGCCTGAAGGAGGCCCGCCACCTCGAACAACTCGTCAAGAGCCTGGATGCTATTGACTGGTTCTCAGCGAAACGCGACGGGCTGGGTGACCTGTACGAAGGCCTGCTGCAGAAGAACGCAAATGAGACGAAGTCGGGCGCAGGCCAATACTTCACGCCGCGCCCGCTCATCGACAGCATCGTTCACATCATCAAGCCGCAAGCGGGTGAGACAATTCAAGACCCAGCAGCAGGCACGGCTGGCTTCCTCATCGCAGCAGACGCGTACATCAGGGCACAGACCGACGACCTCTACGACCTCAACGAGAAGCAGCGAACATTCCAGCGCAACAAGGCGTTCGTCGGCATGGAACTGGTGTCGAGCACGCGGCGGCTTGCGTTGATGAACTGCATGCTGCACGGCATGGAGGGCGATGATGAGGGTGTCGTCCATATCGGAAATACGCTCGGCAATGCAGGAGCGGCCTTGCCCAAGTCCGACATCATCCTCAGCAATCCGCCGTTCGGTACGGCAAAGGGTGGCGGAGGGCCGACCCGCGACGACCTCACGTACGAGACGAGCAACAAGCAGCTCGCATTCGTGCAGCACATCGTCCGGCATCTCAAGGATGGTGGGCGCGCGGCGGTGGTTGTGCCCGACAACGTATTGTTTGAATCGGGTGTAGGGGCAGACGTTCGGCGAGATCTGATGAACAAATGCGACCTACACACGATCCTGCGGTTGCCTACAGGCATCTTCTACGCGCAAGGAGTGAAGACCAACGTCCTGTTTTTCAAGAAGGTGAGCCAGTCCGCGACCGATGGTACAAAACAGGTCTGGGTATACGATTTGAGAGCGAACGCCCCCAAGTTTGGTAAGCGAACGCCACTCACAAGGGAATATTTTGCGCCGTTTGAGGCCGCATACGGCGAGAAGGCGGACGGCAGTGGGTCCCGCATTGACGAAGGCGAGAGCGGCCGATTCCGCGTCTTCACGCGCGCATGGATTAATGATCGCGCGGACAGTTTGGATTTTTCGTGGTTAAAGGACGAGAGTGAGGATGACGGGTCCGAGCTCCCGGAACCTCGATTGCTGGCGAATGAGGCGATAGAGGAACTCAACAGCGCATTGCTTGATCTGCAGGACCTGCTCGTAGAGTTGAGCGACGAGGTGGCAGAATGAGCGGACTACCCGCCAGTTGGACTAGAGCCTCGCTGGCGATGCTGTGTGAGCGCATCGTCGATGGTTCACACAATCCGCCAAAACCTAGCGCCACGGGTCGACCCATGTTGAGCGCGAGGAACGTTCACAGCAGAAAGATTCACTTCGAAGAGATGCGTGTTATCTCCGAAGAGGACTTCGTGCAAGAGCACGCACGCACGGGCATTCAGCCGCGCGATGTGCTGCTCACGATTGTTGGCACGATTGGCCGAACCGCTGTTGTACCCGTCGATTCGGTGCCTTTCGCTTTGCAGCGAAGTGTCGCAGTGCTGAGGGCGACTGCCTGCGATCCTCGCTACCTCGCTTATAACCTTGAATCGCCGACCATTCAGACCGTCCTTGCTGACGGCGCAAAAGGTACGGCCCAAAAGGGAATATATCTTAAAGCGCTGAGCCAGCTGGAACTTGACATTGCGCCGTTTGCGGAACAGAAGCGCATCGCCGACAAGCTCGACACTGTTCTCGCGCGCGTGGATGCGTGCCGGGAGCGGCTAGACCGTGTGCCAGGAATTCTCAGTCGCTATAGAGCGTCGGTTCTTGCTGCGGCTACGAGTGGCAACCTGACCAAGGATTGGCGCGAAACTATGGGACGCGCGGGCAGCTATGCCAACCTGGAGGGCTGGGCCAGTACCACGATCGGCGCGGTGATCATTGATCTCAGATACGGCACCTCAAAAAAGTGCGACTACGCTTCTAGCGGCACCCACGTTCTGCGCATACCAAACATTGCCGATCACGGAAAGATCATTCACGACGATATGAAGTCTGCGCACTTCGACGCAAACGAGGCGGCGAAGCTCGCGTTGCGTGCCGGAGATATTCTGATCGTTCGATCTAACGGTAGCGTGGAACTCGTTGGCAAAGCTGGTCTAGTTACCGAGCATGAGGAAGGAATGTTGTTTGCGGGCTATCTCATGCGTTTACGTATGAACCAGGAATTGATCCTGCCAGCGTTCGCTCGAATCTGTCTTGCATCCCCGGAGCAGCGACAACGGATCGAGCTAACAAGCAGATCTACCAGCGGTGTTAACAATATAAATTCGGACGAGGTTCGGGCGCTTCCGCTGTTGTTGCCACCCCTGGACGAGCAGGTGGAAATCGCCGGTCGTGTCGAAAAGCTGTTTGCGTTCGCCGATCGCGTTGAGGCACGGATAGAGCAGGCGCGTCTCTCTGTCGTGCGACTTTCCCCGGCTATTCTCGCCAAGGCCTTCCGTGGCGAACTCGTTCCGCAGGACCCGAGCGATGAACCAGCCGCAGACCTGTTGAAGCGGCTGGAGAAGCAATCGTTGGGCGAAGGCAAGGCGACCAAGAGGGCACGCGCAAAACGCGCCGAATCTGTAGCGGTGTGATAAGCGGAATCATCTTCGGTCGACTAGCGCCTCGCGTTTCTGACGCCCGAACTCGGGGCTTGGCTTCGTAACCGACCTTGCTGGCGGCCTTAGGTCATGCGAGATGCACTATTGACGTAGAGTCAGTCGTACCAGCCGAAGTCGCTCATGTCATCTTCGCGCGTGTCACCGGCTGGCGGATACCACCATGCGCGGAAACTGCCGTTGCGTGAGCGCCAGTCGCGCGCACGCCGCCAGCCCGCCTTGCGCAGCGCGTCGGCGAGCGCTGCGTTGTGCGGTCTCGTGCCAATATCGAGCCCGTGCAACAAACGGCGTAATTCGTCAAAGGCGCGAGGGATGCTGCGCTGTTCGGGCGAAAGTGTCGACCACCAGCGTTCGATCTGCGTGGTGACGGAATCGGCCCGCAGGCAGGCTACTTCGAGTTTACGCTGCTCTACCTTCTGCCTTTGCGCGGCAAGCCGCTGGCGTCGACGTTGTTCGGCCTGATTGCGCGCCTCAAGTTCACGCGCTGCTGCTTCCGCCTCTTCACGTTCAAGCCGCTCCTGGGCTTGCCTCTGCGCATTCCGCTGCTCCCAGGTGTCATGCATGCCCATCTGCTTCGCCCAATCGCTGATATAGCTCATGACGATTCTCCTGAGGGACGCATTCCGGGTCCAACGGCGGCTTTAAAAATCTGCAATTCTGGTCGGACAGGGATGGCGGATCCAGTTGTGGTGAAGAGCAAGTATCAGAATACCTCACCATTGCCCAATCCCTGACAGCCCTCTGGCTTTTGGGGCACCTGCTAACCAACTCTCAGGGACGTTGTGATCGTTTTCCGACGCATGCAACGCTCGGGGTTGCGTTTTGAGTTCGCTGCCCCGAGTCGCATTCCCTTCCATACCCCCTTTCTTTGTGGATTTCGCGTTCCTAGCGGCTACGCCGCTACAGCCTTGACTGGCGTGGGTTTGCGCGTAGCGGCAAGGGCATTTCGATAAATGCAGCCGCTACGCTCTCAGCCTCGTGGGAGTAGGTTGTAGCGGCGTAGCGGCTAGAAACTGGATTCCCCATGGGGGAAGGGATGTCGGAGGCATTACGTGCGCGGTTCGCCCGAATTGTCCGCCGGGTCGAGATAGCGCTCGAAACACTCTGCAAACTGTTCGAGAGAGTAGCCTTTGGCGACAAGATTCGCGTTGAGCTTGGTGAACCGGATGTTCTTGCTTTTGATGCCAAATCCGCGCAGCAACTTTGCCACTTGATGCGGCATGATTCCGTGCCCACGGTGCCAGGTAGCCCATGGTCCTTGCTCATCCTCGTTCAGTTCTGTGCACAGTTCGGTCGATGGAATTTTGTCGGTCTGCAGCCGTGCGAAAACGTCGCGGATCGCGGTGAGCAGTGTCACGCCCACCCCGTCATTGTTGGCTTTTGCGGCATCGTGCGTATGGACGACTGACGCCCGTCGCGCCCGTTCGGGCCAGGTGCCGCCGGCGACGTGAGCAATCGCGAGCAGCGCTTCCCAGTTGTCAGCGTTGCGTCCATGCAGCCAGTCACCCGTGATTGACGCGTTAGCGCAAGCGGTGGCGACGGAGGCGGCGTTGTCGGCGGCCCATCGCACGATGTGCTGGCGCAGCGGGTCAAGCTTGGCCTTGTCCGGTTCACGCATCTGTTCGACACGCTCGCTCACAAGTCTTCGTCGCAGGCTCAGAACAATCGCGCGGCTCATCACGGTATCGGTCAGTCGCCCGATGCCGGCCAGCGCCATTGGCGCCCATGTGCTGAACTTGCGTGGCTTGTGATCATCACCTACCGTGCGCAATACGGTAGCGCTTGCTCGCGTGTGGCCCGAGTTCATTACCGCACGCAGTTCCAGCGCTTCACGTGGGATGTTGTCGGCTTCATCGATGAGAATGGTCGGGCAGCATTCATCGATTGCGCGGAACAGCGCAGCAGGCGTCACACTAGCGGTCTGCAACGGTCTGCGCGACAACTCAGCGACGATTTCGAGAAAATTCGTTTTGCCACAGTTCTTTTCAGGGGCCGAGATAAACAGGCGCGTGCCGACGCGGACTGACTCGAATAGGTGCGTCATCACAATCCACAATGAAGCGGTGTCAGCGGCTTCGCGGTCACAGACGATATACCGGCGAATTACAGCCACTATCTCGTCGAGCAGGTCTACACCATCGACCGGCAGCGGCCACGGCTCGATTTCTGGCCATGTGAGCGGTCTGCCCCCGAGTCCATCATCGCCCGATCCGCCGCGCGCCTTTTCGACGCGTTTGTCGAGTACTGGTACACGCATGCCGAGTCGGTCCGCGAGCGGCACACGTATGTTTTCATAGTCGCGCTCATGCTTCTTCACCAGCGCCGCAATCATCAGGTCGTAGCTTAGCGCGGCGAGCCGTTCGATCTCTTGAGTGAGTGGATCTGGTGTGTCATTCGCGGTGCCCGCATCGGCCTGCTGCTGTGTATCACCCTGTGTGTCCGTTTGTGCGCCCTGCGACGAGGGCGAACCGGTATCGAAACGCGGGGCAGGCTTTGGCGGTTGCCACCCTGCCTGCACCGAATCGTGCCAGAGCGTACCAACCGTCACGCCTCCTTCCGCCTTTAGGCTGTTCCACGTCTGCGCAAACACGGTTTCGTCGTACCCATCGTGCAGGTTGCCATCACGGTCTGCAACCTTGCCAGCGCCCGGCTGCTTCGACCATCTGCGCGCGATTTCCTCTCCAAGCTTTCCCCAGCCAAGCGACTTCAACGCCATGAGAATGCGCAGCCATGGATCACGCTGCGCGTAGTCGCGCGGGTCGAGCGCCAGCAACATGCAGCAGATCAGCCTGACGTTTTCAGAAGTGGGGGACCAGTCACGACCGATGCCTGCGCTCAAGTCATCGTTGATGCCCGCGCCTGCGGCGTGCGTATGGTCGTAACCGTTCACGCGGTCGCCGCCGTGTTGCAGCAGGTCGATAAGCCATTGCGGCGCGTCGGTCACTGGCAGGTCAAGCTCGACCGTGTACGGGCCGCATGCGCGGTCCAATGGGCATGGCGGGGTTGTCGTGATTGAGGGCGGTGCGACGACATATCCGCCATCGCAGCGGGTGTCGATGCCGGAGCCGAGCACACCCGTCGTGCAGCCGAGCCGAACGCCTGGGGGCAGCCTGAAATAGCGGTGCCAGCCCCCGCTGCCGGTGCGCACAGTGTACGTTGGCGGCAGCGGCCCGTACTGCGCTTCGAGTTCGCGCAGGCGCGCCTCTCCGTCCTCCCCGTCGTGGTTGTCGGTATCGACCGCCAGCAGGCCGCCCGAAATCTGGCCGGTCGCGATGCCAATATTGGCGTTGCGATACCTGGGTTGCCTGAACAGTTCGAGCGCCGCCTGCAGATCGTTAACCGCGTCGTGAAAGCCGTTCTTGGTCGCGGGCTTCTTACCGCCCCGTACGAGTGGGAACACGGCCCAGCCGCGCGCCGTGCAGTACTTGATCGCGGCTTCTTTCGCTGTGCGCTCCGGGCGCGGCTGCGCATGCACATGAGGTTGATGGGGATGCTGCGGGCGTGTGTCGTTGAAAAGAGGCTGCGAAATAAGATCGTCGGACATGGTACGATGACCTCGCAATGTAGTGAAACGTCGTCGATCGGTCGTGCAGGACGCAGTCGGCGGCCCTTGTGGATTCGAAGGCGGCCTAGGTGCCGCCTTTTTCTTCGTCCTGTTCCTTTTCCATTGCGATCTGCGCCTTCGCCATCTCTTCACGCGCGATCGGTAACGCCACGTCAAAAAACGCAGGGTCGTTCGCCATGCGTCGTAGGACTCCCTGACTTATCGAAAGCATCCGCGCACGCTCTTCGGGCGTATAGGGCGGCTCGCCGGGCAGCATTTCCAGCAGCACCTCGCTACACGCGGCTAGCTGTGCCAGATGCTCGTCCGTGATTCCAAGGTCAGCGCAGTCGTGTGGCCTCGTGTGCGCGGCGGCTTCCGCTCTTTCGCGTGCTTTTGCTTTCGCCGCACGTTCGAGCTTCCTTCGTTCGGCGCGGTTCATGCCACCTCCCTCGCGCGACGCGCACGCTTCATTGCAGTGGGGGCGGGCGCTTCGGGTTGCGGCTTCTTCTTCGCGCAAGCCGGCGGCGGGTGTGCGACT
>DATBXG010000412.1:0-5265 GCA_036514415.1 Paraburkholderia sp. | reverse complement strand
CGACGAGCGCCGCGAGCAGGTCGCCCGTCACATCCAGGGACTGGATGCCGCGCTGCGGCTTTTCCGCGGCATCGGCGGCTTCGGCTGCAACAGTGGCCGCGGCGTGTTCGCTTGCGGATTGCGTTGCGTCGTCGTGCGGGGGCGGGGAGCTTACTCGGGGCATGTCGGTGTCGAGGGAAAAGCGGCCGCGGCGATTTCGGCCGCGACGTTACGCAGCGCGCGCACGACGGCGCCATTGGCGCGCACGTCGAGCGCGCCGCTCGCGCCGATCGCGGTAAGCGTGAGGCTCAGTTCGCGCTGCGGGCCGAGCACCGGCACGCAGACGCTGCTCACGCCGGGGCTGGGCGCGTCGATGCCGAGTTCGTAGCCGCGCGTGCGGGTGGCGTCGGGCGATGCGAGGAAGGCGGCGTCGGGCACGGGCGGCGCGCTTTCTTGCGGGGCGCTGGCGGTGCTGGCCGCATGACGGGTGCCGCGCCACACCGGCTGCGCGGTTTGTGTTGCCAATACGGTTTCGAGCGCCTCGGGCGAGAGAAACGCGCAGAACACGCGGCCCGTGGACGTGGCGCGCAGCGACATCACCGTGCCCACGTGCAGGTTCACGTGCAGCGGCAGGCTCGCGTGCTCGTAGCGCACGATGGTCGGCCCCTGCGGCCCCGCGATGCACAGCGCGACGCTGCAGTTGAGCGCTTGCGCGAGCGCCGCCGCGCGCGGCACGGCCTCGCGCAGCGCGGGCTGCTGCGCGAGATGCAGGAGGCCGAGGCGCAGCGCGAGCGGGCCCGGCTCATAGCGCCCCGAAAGCGCGTCGCGCTTGATGAGCCCGAGGCGCGTGAGGCTCACGAGATAGGCGTGCGCCTGGCTCGACGGAATATCGCCGCTCGTCGCGAGATCGGTGGCGCCGAGCGGCGCGCGCGCATCCGCGAGCGCGCGCAACAGGCGTCCGCCCACCTCCACGCTCTGGATGCCGCGCTGCGTGCGGCCCGGCGCGGCGCTCTCAGGCGCCTGCGCGGACGCAGATGCGGCGCTGTCGTTGCGACGTCTCATTGGCGCTTTTCTCTGGCTGAAAAAGGGTCCATGTTAACTGATGGGCGGCGCCCGTTGGCGGCGGTGCATGGCGCGGCGCGTCTCAATCAGAAATTAATGTATAGCGATTCAATTCGCTATTGACAAATAAAAACGGGAGGCCCATGATGGCTTCACCCCGACACAAAAGCGGTCCAGTTCTATTCCAGACGGGGCGAGACAACCAGGCTGGCGCGGTGCGCGCCCGGCTCCTGCGCGCATCGCCCCGCCCGGCTTCAAGAGCCCCTCAATACGGAGACTCAACATGGCAAAGGCGTTCGCATCCCAGGCCGACCTCGAGGAAAAGAAGGTCACCTTCACGCAGCTCTCGGAAAACGCATACGCGTACACCACCGAAGGCGACCCGAACTCGGGCGTCATCATCGGCGACGACGGCGTGCTGATCGTCGACACCACGGCCACGCCCGCCATGGCGCAGGACCTCATCGCGAAGATCCGCACCGTCACCGACAAGCCCATCAAGTATGTCGTGCTTTCGCACTATCACGCGGTGCGCGTGCTCGGCGCATCGGCGTACTTCAAGGAAGGCGCGCAGCAGATCATCGCGAGCCGCGGCACGTATGAAATGATCGTCGAGCGTGGCGAAGCCGACATGAAGTCGGAAATCGAGCGTTTCCCGCGCCTTTTCGCGGGCGTCGAGACGGTGCCGGGTCTCACGTGGCCCACGCTCGTGTTCGAGAAGGAAATCACGCTCTTCCTCGGCAAGCTCGAGGTGAAGATCGCGCACCTCGGCTCGGGCCACACGAAGGGCGACACCGTGGTGTGGCTGCCGCAGCAGAAGGTGCTGTTCTCGGGCGACCTCGTCGAATACGACGCGGCCTGCTATTGCGGCGACGCCCAGCTCGCCGATTGGCCCGCCACGCTCGAGGCGCTGCGCTCGCTCGGGGCCGAAAAGCTCGTGCCGGGCCGCGGCCCCGCGCTGCTCAACCCCGCGGAGGTCAACAAGGGTCTCGACTACACGAAGGACTTCGTGACCACGCTGCTCGCGCAAGGCCGCGCCGCCGTGGAGCAGCAGCTCGACCTGAAGGGCGCGATGGACCTCACGCGCAAGGCGATGGATCCGAAGTTCGGCCATGTGTTCATCTACGAGCATTGCCTGCCGTTCGACGTGACGCGCGCGTTTGACGAGGCGAGCGGCATCACGCATCCGCGCATCTGGACGGCGCAGCGCGACAAGGAGATGTGGGACGCGCTGCAGGATTGATGTGCCGGGAGCCATGGTGCAGGAGACAAAACGATGATCGACTATCAGACGCTGACCTTCGACTACGCGCGATGCAGCGAACAAACCCCGGACGCGCAAGCAAGTGTGCGTCCGGTCGTGGTGGTCGGCGCGGGGCCGGTGGGCCTTGCGACGGCCATCGATCTCGCGCGGCAGGGCGTCCAGGTGGTGCTCGTGGACGACGACTGCACGCTTTCCACGGGCTCGCGCGCCATCTGCTTTTCCAAGCGCTCGCTCGACATCTTCGACCGCCTCGGCTGCGGCGAGCGCATGGTCGAGAAGGGCGTGAGCTGGAACGTGGGCAAGGTGTTCCGCAAGGACGAACTCGTCTACACGTTCAACCTGCTGCCCGAAAGCGGCCATCACCGGCCTGCCTTCATTAATCTTCAGCAGTACTACGTGGAAGGCTACCTGCTCGAGCGCGCGCAGGAATTGCCCAACCTCGAAATCCGCTGGAAGAACAAGGTGACGGGCGTCGCGCAGCGCGGCACGCCGGGCGCAAACGATGCGCACGTCGCGCTCGAAATCGAAACGCCAGACGGCCCGTACACGCTGCTCGCGCGCTACGTGGTCGCCGCCGACGGTTCGCGCAGCCCGCTGCGCAAGCTGCTCGGCCTCGACAGCCACGGGCGCACCTTCAAGGACCGCTTCCTGATCGCCGACGTGAAGATGGAAGCGGACTTCCCCACGGAGCGCTGGTTCTGGTTCGATCCGCCGTTCCATCCGAACCAGTCGGTGCTGCTGCATCGCCAGCCCGACAACGTCTGGCGTATCGACTTCCAGCTCGGCTGGGATGCCGACCCGGTGCTCGAAAAAACGCCCGAGCGCGTGATTCCGCGCGTGCGCGCGCTGCTTGGGCCCGACGTGAAGTTCGAGCTGGAGTGGGTGAGCATCTATACGTTCTCGTGCCTGCGCATGGACAGCTTCCGCCAGGGCAACGTGCTGTTCGCGGGCGACTCGGCGCATCTGGTTTCGCCGTTCGGCGCGCGCGGCGCGAATAGCGGCTTCCAGGACGGCGAGAACCTCGCGTGGAAGCTCGCCATGGTGCTGGAGAACCACGCGCCCGACGCGCTGCTCGACACCTACGCGAGCGAGCGCGAATACGCGGCCGACGAGAACATCCGCAATTCCACGCGCTCGACCGACTTCATCACGCCGAAGAGCGCGGTGAGCCGCGTGTTCCGCGACGCCGTGCTGACGCTTGCGCGCGAACATCCGTTCGCGCGGCAACTGGTGAACAGCGGCCGGCTTTCCGTGCCGGCGGTGTTGCGCGAGTCGACCTTGAACACGCCCGACGAGGACACGTTCAACGGCCAGATGGAGCCGGGCGCTTCGTGCGCGGATGCGCCGGTCCTGGACGCAGCAGGGCACGAGAGCTGGTTGCTTGCGCACCTGGGCGACCAGTTCGCGGGCCTCGTGTTCAGCCGTGCGGGCTCGGCGTTCGATACCGCGACGCTCGACACGCTGCAGGCGCTCTCGCGCTCGCCGGTGCCGCTCAGGTTCGTCGTGATGCTCGAAGGCGATGCGGCCGTGCCCGCGGGCCTGCCCGCGGCGACGGTGGTGGTGCGCGACGTGCAAGGGCTGGCGGCGCAGCGCTATGGCGCGCAGGACGGCGCGTTCTATCTGATCCGCCCGGACCAGCACGTGAGCGCACGCTGGCGGCGTGCGGATGCCGCGCGCGTGGAGAGCGCGCTCAAGCGGGCGCTGTGCGTTCAAGGCACGGCATAGCGCTTTTAGAGGATCGAGGAGACGATAATGCTGAACACCCAACCGAATCTGGCACGGCCGGACGACTTCTACGAAGCGCTCATCGACATGCATCGCGATCTCGACGAGGCGCAAAGCCAGTCGGCCAACGCGCAACTGATCCTGCTGCTCGCGAACCACATAGGCGAACACGAAACGCTGCTGCAAGCGATCCGCTTTGCGCGCGCGGGCGTGTGCGCGCCGGCGAGCAACGGCGCAACGGGAAAGCTTGCAGCGTGAGAGCGTCAATGCACGAAGGCGTACGGCTGGCGTAAGCTGGCCGTACGCTTTTTTTCTGGACGCTGCACGCGGCGGCGCAACCAGAAAGCGAACAAGCGCAGCGCAACGCAACGCGTCTCTCATTGCAATTCACAAGCCCTTTTGCAGCGCTACGCGCACGCGCAATCGTTTGCGCGTGCGAATCACGATCGACGCGATCGTGCATAGGCTTTCGACACTGGCTTTCGGAGCGCTTTCTGCATGTGCCGACTATGCAAACTGATTCAAGAACGCCCTGTAACGCGCCGTAAACGCGACTCATAGGACTCACGTCGCTGACGCATGAGCAACTCAGATTCGTGTGCGCGATGGAAACGATTTCCGGGGATAGAACTTGAATCGCAGTCAAACATGGTCACGCACGGCAGCACCGGGCGAGATCATCTATTCGGAAGGCTTTGCAGGCGAACGACTGATCTTCGTGGTCGCCGACGGCAAGGTCGAAATCTCCACCCGCTGCGACGACAAGAAGGTCGTGATGGCCACGCTGGGGCGCGGCGAGTTTTTCGGCGAGACCGCGTTGCTAGGCGCTGAACCGCGTCCGAACACGGCCAAGGCGCTCAGCTTTTGCCAACTGACCGTCGTGCCGGCGAGCCTCATCGAAGAAGAACTCGAACGCGTCTCGCCGATGCTGCGCCACGTCGTGCGCACGCTGACCCGGCGCGTCAAGGCGAAGGACGATCTGCTCGCCACTTATACGCATGCCGATTTCATGCCGGGCGTGCTTTCTTACGCGCACGTACTCGCACTGATCGCAGGCGCGAGCGATCGCACCGATGGCGGCGATACCTGGCCGCGGCATGGCGCAAGTGGCGCCGAGGTGAGCGTGCCACTGGCCGACGTGGTGCAGAAGTGCCGCGCGGTGGCCGGCCATTCGCGCCCGCATGTGATGGCCATGCTGCGTCGCATGGAGAAGCTCAATCTCATTGCCGTCCAAA
>DATBXG010000411.1:0-2930 GCA_036514415.1 Paraburkholderia sp. | reverse complement strand
CATCCCGAGCATGCCGAGGAACTTGCGGTCGCTCGCGCGGTAGCCGCCCAGGCCCATCAGCGTGTTCGTGACCGGGTAGCCGAGCAGGTCGGCGAACTGGTTCAGTTCGCGCGACGCATCCGCGAGGATGATGCCGCCGCCGGTGTAGATATACGGACGCTTGGCCGACAGGAGCAGCGACACCGCCTTGCGGATCTGCCCCGAGTGGCCCTTGGTGACCGGGTTGTACGAACGCAGCGTGACGTTCTTGATCGGCTCATACGCGCACGGCGTTTTCGACACGTCCTTCGGAATGTCGATCAGCACGGGGCCGGGACGGCCGGTGCGCGCAATGTAGAAAGCTTTCTTGACGGTAGCGGCGAGGTCGCGCACGTCCTTCACGAGGAAGTTGTGCTTCACGCAGGGACGCGTGATGCCGACCGTATCGCACTCCTGGAAGGCGTCCTGACCAATCGCGGCGGTAGGCACCTGGCCGCTGATGATCACCATCGGGATCGAGTCCATATAGGCCGTCGCGATGCCCGTCACCGCATTGGTGACGCCAGGTCCCGAGGTCACGAGACACACGCCGACATTACCGGTCGAACGCGCGTAGGCGTCGGCCGCGTGCACGGCTGCCTGTTCGTGGCGCACGAGAACGTGCTGGATCTTGTCCTGCTTGTACAGCTCGTCGTAGATGTAAAGTACCGAGCCGCCGGGGTAGCCCCAAATGAATTCGACCTGCTCGTCGGCGAGCGCCTTCATCAGCACGGTTCCGCCGATGGATTGGGTGTTGCCTTGAGGGTCAGATTCTTGCGAAGAGGGGACCGACGTGGAGAATTCCGCGCTGGGCATATTCATCATTCACCTTTCGAATTTTCGGCAAAAAATTGATCGGGTGCTCTCTGCCGGGCTTGTGGCTCGGGTTCAAGCGGCGCGTCCAGTTGACAGATGAGCCTCATGGGCCACACCTGAATTGAGACAAGTCACTTATGTTGCGAACCGTCGAAGATAGCGGCTCGATGCCTTTCGGTCAAGCAATTATTGAGCAGGCGGGCACGAACGTTGCGCCAGCGCGCACGACCCGCGGTGGCGCCCGGAGCCCGGCAGGAAAGCCGGCACGGCGTGCGCGCCCATGATTCGCCGCAGCCGCCTGGCCCTTCCGCTACCCTGTCGGCACGAAAATTTGCTACGATCCGCGAGTTTTACGACATTTTTCGAACGATTACGCGTACGCTGGCGGCGGCGCCCTGCAACGGATGGCATCAGACAAGGAACTCGCCGACTTTCTGGCGGGCGTCGAAAGACGCGCGTTCAAGCAGACGGTCTACGCCGTGAGGGACGACGACGCCTCGCTCGACATCGTGCAGGACGCGATGATCAAGCTCGCGGAGAAATACGGAGACCGTCCACCCGCCGAACTCCCCCTGCTCTTTCAGCGTATTTTGCAAAATACGATGCACGACTATTTTCGTCGGCAGAAAGTACGCAATACGTGGGTGAGTTTGTTCTCGTCGCTCGGCAACGCCGACGACGAGGAGTTCGATCCCCTCGAGACCTTCGAAGCCGAGCAGGGAACGAGCGGCGCCGAGAGCAGCGAGCAGCAACTCGAGCGCGCGCAGGTGCTCCAGATGATCGACGACGAAATCCAGAAATTACCGGCACGTCAACGGGAGGCGTTTCTGATGCGTTACTGGGAGGATATGGATGTCGCCGAGACCGCCGCCGCAATGGGCTGCTCCGAAGGCAGCGTGAAAACGCACTGCTCCCGGGCCACTCATACGCTGGCGCAAGCGCTCAAGGCCAAAGGAATCACGCTATGAGCTCCGCCCTCGAAAATAAAGAACTAGAGTTCGTGCGGGAGATGCGCCGCGCGCTCGACGAGAGTGCCGCCAACCTGCCCGCGGGCGCCACCGCCCGACTCGCCGCCGCACGCAAGACCGCACTCGCCCGCAAGAAGGCCGAGTTCGTGCTCGTGCGCGCGCCGGCGCTCGCCGCGGCCGGCGTCGGCAGCCTGTCCGGCGCGCCTTCGCACCAGCCCGCGCGGCGCCGTTCGGCGCTCGCGCGCTTCGCGCTCGCCTGGCCGCTCGCGGCGCTCGTGGCGGGCCTCTTTGCCATCGCGTACTTCGAAGATCAACAACGCACCGCTGAACTCGCCGATATCGACGCGGCCATGCTGAGCGACGACCTTCCGCTCACCGCCTACCTCGATCATGGGTTCAACGCGTATCTGACGCGCGCGCACTAAGGAAAATCTGAGCAGGAGACCGACGGGGTGAGTTACAAGCGCGGCCTGGCCGTTGTCATTGGATGTGTGGTCGCGGCAGTCGTGTCGTATGTGGCGACCTACCCGCGCTTTCACCCCGCGCCGGCCGGCGAAAACGCGGCGGGCGCTGCCACACCGGCGAAAGCGCCATCGACAGAAACTTCGCTCACGACTGCATTCACACCGCTGCCCGGCCAGGACAACCCGCTTGCCTGGGCCCATCTGAGCGACGCGCAGCACGCCGCGCTCGCCCCGTTCGCGTCCGAATGGGACAGATTCAGCGACGAACGCAAGCGCAAATGGCTGAAGATCGCTTCACGTTACCCGAAGATGTCGCCCGATGCGCAAAAGCGTCTCCATGATCGCATGGCCGAATGGGTGCGCATGACGCCCGAGCAGCGCCGCGTCGCCCGCGAAAATTACCAGGCTTCCAAGGAACTGCCGGCGCAGGCGCGCCAGCGCGCCTGGAAGGCGTACCAGCAGCTCCCCGAAGAGCAGAAGGAGCGCCTCGCGGCCAGCGAGCACAAGCGCCGCCCCACCGTCGTGAGCGCGCCGCCCAGCGGCAACAAGAGCGAGATTCGCGACATCGAACGGCTCGTGAACGAACGCGATCACCGCGGGCTGCCCCACGCGCCCGCGGGCGTGACCGGGGCATCGGGCGCGGCCGGCGCGAGCAGCACGGGTT
>DATBXG010000410.1:0-2272 GCA_036514415.1 Paraburkholderia sp. | reverse complement strand
GGCAGGAAGCCGACCACGAAGGTCGAGACACCCATGATGACGATCGTCACGAGGAACGTGTGCTTGCGGCCCACGAGGTCGCCGAGGCGCCCGAACACGATCGCGCCGAACGGGCGCACCGCGAAGCCCGCGGCGAAGCCGAGCAGCGTGAAGATGAAGCCGGCCGTGGGATTGACGCCGGAAAAGAAGCTCTTGCTGATGAAGGCCGCGAGCGATCCGGCCAGGTAAAAGTCGTACCACTCGAACACGGTGCCGAGCGACGACGCGAAGATCACGCGTTTTTCGTCGCTGGTCATCGGCGCGTGCGAGACTTGTCCGCCAACGGTTGCCATAAATGTCTCCAGTATTGATATGCGTGTGGTCCGTCGGGCAGGCGACTCATAGACCCGCGGTCCTGCGAAGCATTATTGGAATGGAAACTTACGGGCTTCTGACGCGCGCGCGGGTTTCCGAGTGAAGTCTCGGAGTGGGGTCTAAACGGTTATATTCACTGAATGCGCTAACAAAACCGCGCATTATGATTCGAACATCTTTTAACGTGCTGATTTTGACTCGCGCGCCGCGTATCGGATAAGGGTAAGTCCCATCCCGGTTTTCTGACGCAATCAGTCAGTTTCGCGGTGGTTCCGCCGCCAAAGCGCCGGCGGTGCCGCTCAAGCTTGCGCGCGCAGGCGCAGCGTCACGCGTACGAGCGTGCCGGCGAGGCGCGGCGTTTCCTGATAGACGTGATCGTCGAGGGCGAGTGTGCCGCCGTGCATCGTGGCAATCTCGCGCACGATCGCAAGCCCGAGCCCGCTGCCTTCGCCGTCGCGTCCGAGAATGCGGTAGAAGCGCTCGAGTACGCGCTCGCGCTCGGCGGGCGGAATGCCCATGCCCGTGTCTTCCACCTCGAGATGGACCACGCCCGCCGCGGGTTCGGGTCGCACGCGCACGGTGATGCGCCCGCCCGCGGGCGTATAGCGGATTGCGTTGTCGATGAGGTTCGAGAGCATCTCGCGCAGCATCACCGGGTTGCCGTCCACTTCGACGCGCGCTGCCGCTCCACCATCGTCTTCCTCGCTGCCGTAGGCCGTTTCGGGGCCTTCGTAGCCGAGGTCCATCTGTTTGGCGAGCGCCGGCTGAACCCAGTCGCGCACGGCGTGGCGCGCCACATCCGCCACGTCGACCGGCGTGAAGACCTGCCCGGACATGCGGTTTTCCGCGCGCGCGAGCGCGAGCAACTGCGTGACGAGCCGCGCTGCGTGCTCGGAACTCGTCGCGATCTGCTCGAGCGAGCGGTGCACTTCGGCGGGCGCGTTCTGGCGCAGCGCGAGTTCGGCTTGGGTGCGCAGGCCCGCTAGCGGCGTTTTCATCTGATGCGCGGCGTCGGCGATGAAGCGCTTTTGCAGCTCCATGTTCTGTTCGAGGCGCGTGAGCAGGTCGTTGAACGACGTGACGAGCGGCTCGATTTCGGGCGGCGCGCGGCGCGCTTCGAGCGGCGAAAGATCGTCGGGGCGACGCATGCGGATGTTCGACTGCAGCGCGTGAAGGGGAGCCAGCCCCCGCGAGAGGCCGAACCACACGAGCAGGATCGCGAGCGGCAAGATCACGAACTGCGGCAGGATCACGCCCTTGATGATGTCGTTGGCGAGCTGGCGGCGCTTGTCGAGCGTTTCCGCGACCTGCACGAGCACGGGCTGATTCTGCGGGCCGCCGGTGGCGAGGTGCCCCGGATCGACCGTCGTATAGGCGACGCGTATGTCGACGCCGTGCAGCGTGTCGTCGCGGAACTCGACCACGCCCGGCGGCGGGCGGTCGTCGTCGTGCGGCAGCGGCATGTCGCGGTCGCCGCCCACCAGTTCGCCGCGCCTGCCGAGCACCTGGTAGTACACGCTGTCGACGTTGTCGGCGCGCAGGAAGTCGCGCGTGGAGGCGGGCAGTGTCAGCTCGGCCACGCCGTTCACCGGCTGGATCTGGCGCGCGAGCACATAGGCGTCGGTTTCGAGCGCGCGGTCGAAGGGGCCGTTGGCGATGGACTTCGCGACGAGATACGTGACCGCGATGCTCATCGGCCAGAGCAGCAGCAACGGCGCGAGCATCCAGTCGAGAATTTCGCCGAAGAGCGAGCGCGGGCGCGCCTCGGCAACGGCTTCGGTTTCGTCGGGCGGGGCGAACGGGTTGGCGTAGCGGGCGTCGCGCGCGTCGTCGTCGAGGGCGTCCGCGGTGAATGCGGACGCACCCGATGTGTTCTCCGCGGCCACGCCGGGCGCGCCTTTGGGCGACGCGGCTCGCG
>DATBXG010000409.1:0-3034 GCA_036514415.1 Paraburkholderia sp. | reverse complement strand
CACGCCGCCGCGGCCGGCCATTCCGATCCACACCGATCCGACACGCCCCTATCCAGACCATGTCCGATACCGCCACGCCCACCGTGATCCGCCGCGAAGACTACGCACCGCCCGCGTTTCTGATCGATACCGTCGACCTCGAATTCGACCTCGTGCCCGAACGCACCGTCGTCAAGAGCACGCTGCGCGTGCGTCGCAATCCCGATGCGAAACCCAGCGCGCATCTCGAACTGATGGGCGAGCAGCTCGAATTCATCGGCGCGGCAATCGACGGCAAGCCGTACGCGAACGTGCGCACGCACGAGCACGGCCTCGTCGTCGAGAACGTGCCCGACGCCTTCGAGCTCACGCTCACCGGCGCATGCGATCCGGCCGCCAACACGACACTCTCGGGTCTGTACGTCTCGAGCGGCAACTTCTTCACGCAATGCGAGGCCGAAGGCTTTCGCCGCATCACCTGGTTTCTCGATCGCCCCGACGTGATGGCAACCTATACGGTCACGCTGCGCGCCGACAAGGCTTCGTACCCCGTGCTGCTCTCGAACGGCAACCTGATCGCAGAAGGCGATCTGCCCGACGGCCGCCACTATGCCAAATGGGAAGACCCGTTCCGCAAGCCGAGCTATCTGTTCGCGCTCGTGGCGGGCAAGCTCGTGGCGCTGGAAGAGCGCATCAAGAGCGGCTCGGGCAAGGAAAAACTGCTGCAGGTGTGGGTCGAGCCGCACGACCTCGACAAGACGCGCCATGCGATGGACTCGCTCGTCCACTCGATCCGCTGGGACGAGCAGCGCTTCGGCCTCGAGCTCGATCTCGACCGCTTCATGATCGTCGCCGTGAGCGACTTCAACATGGGCGCGATGGAGAACAAGGGGCTCAACATCTTCAATACGAAGTACGTGCTCGCGAATCCGGAAACGGCCACCGACGTGGACTTCGCGAACATCGAAGCCGTGGTCGGCCACGAGTACTTCCACAACTGGACCGGCAACCGCGTGACCTGCCGCGACTGGTTCCAGCTGAGCCTGAAGGAAGGCCTCACGGTGTTCCGCGACCAGGAGTTCTCGGCGGCGATGTCGGGCGGCGACGACAATGAAGCCGCGCGCGCGACCAAGCGCATCGAGGACGTGCGCGTGCTGCGCCAGATGCAGTTCGCCGAAGACGCGGGCCCGATGGCGCACCCGGTGCGCCCGGAAAGCTACGTCGAGATCAACAACTTCTACACGATGACCGTCTACGAGAAAGGCGCGGAAGTCGTGCGGATGTATCAAACGCTGCTCGGCCGCGACGGTTTCCGTAAAGGCATGGACCTGTACTTCCAGCGCCACGACGGCCAGGCCGTGACCTGCGACGATTTCCGCCACGCGATGGCCGACGCCAACGGCCGCGACCTCGCGCTGTTCGAGCGCTGGTACAGCCAGGCGGGCACGCCGCGCGTCTCGGCGACGACGAGCTACGACGAAGGCACGCGCTGCTACAGCGTGACGCTCACGCAGGGCTACGCCCAGGGCGCGCCCGCCGCGCGCGAGACGCAGAAAGGCCCGCTGCACATTCCGTTTGCCATTGGCCTGATCGGCCCGGATGGTGCCGACCTGCCGCTGCGCCTCGAAGGCGAAGCCGCGGCGCACGGCACGACGCGCGTGCTGGAGCTGACCGAAGCGCAGCAGACGTTCACGTTCGCCGACGTGATGGCCAAGCCCCTGCCCTCGCTGTTGCGCAACTTCTCGGCGCCGGTCATCGTCGACTACGACTACGGCAACGACGAACTCGCGTTCCTGCTCGCTCACGACAGCGACGCGTTCAACCGTTGGGAAGCGGGCCAGCGCCTCGCCACGCGCGAACTGCTCGCGCTTGCCGGGCGCGCCGCCGCAGGCCAGCCGCTCGAAATCAACGACGCGCTCGTCGATGCGTTCCGCCGCGTGCTGACCGACGAATCGCTCTCGCCGTCGTTCCGCGAGCTTGCGCTCATGCTGCCTTCGGAAACGTATCTCGCCGAGCAGATGACCGAATCCGATCCGGCCGCCGTGCATGCCGCGCGCCAGTTCGTGCGCAAGCAACTGGCATCGGCGCTGCAAGGCGAATGGCTCGCGGCCTATGAGCGTAATGTCACGCCGGGCGCATACGAGCCGACGCCCGAGGCGGCCGGACACCGCGGGTTGAAGAACCTCGCGCTCTCGTACCTCTCGGAACTCAACGATTCCGCGCAAGCGGTGCGACTCGCCACGGCGCAATACGATGCCGCAAACAACATGACCGACCGTTCGGCGGCGCTTTCGGTGCTGTTGAACGTGCAAGCGGCCACGGGCGGCGACGTCGCGCGCCGCGCGCTCGAGGACTTCTACGTGCGCTTCGAGAAGGAACCGCTCGTGATCGACAAGTGGTTCGCGCTGCAAGCCACGCAACGGGGCACGGCGCAACGCCCGACCATCGAGACGGTGCGCGCGCTCATGGGCCACCCGGCGTTCAACATCAAGAACCCGAACCGCGCGCGCTCGCTGATCTTCAGCTTCTGCGCCGCGAACCCCGCGCAGTTCCACGCCGCCGACGGCTCGGGCTACGCGTTCTGGGCCGACCAGGTGATCGCGCTCGACGCGCTCAATCCGCAGGTCGCGGCGCGCCTCGCCCGCAATCTCGAACTGTGGCGCCGCTTCACGCCCGCGCTGCGCGACGCGATGCGCGCGGCACTGGAGCGCGTCGCCGCTGAAGTCAAATCGCGCGACGTACGCGAAATCGTCGAGAAAGCGCTGGCTTGATCAGACGAAACGGCGCAAAGCGCGCGGCGCCTGAACAGCGCCGCGCGGCGACCCACGAACCGGCCTTCGCGCCGGTTTTTTTTCGCATTTTTTTCACGATTATTTTTTGGCGGCACGAAGCGAACCGTCACCGCGCGAAAAGCCGCTCCAGCAAGCCCGGCCACGCCGCGGCTCTTTATTTTGGGCGGCTGTGCGGCGGGCGGTCACAGACGAGCGGGTAGAATTGCGCTATTCCCAAGCGTATCCGGAGTACTGCAATGGCTTTGCAACGTCGCACCACCCTC
>DATBXG010000408.1:0-7403 GCA_036514415.1 Paraburkholderia sp. | reverse complement strand
GAAGCCCGCTGCCAATACCTGCGGAAAGACGAGCACGCCGCTCGACTTCGAGACCAGTTCCTGCGACCCGCTAACCGTGTTGTAGAGGCGCGCGAGCGTGGCGTCGACGCCCGCGTCGATCGAGTTGCGCTTCGCTGTGTTCTGCGCGGCGCTGTTCTGCGAGCCGAGCGGGGTCGTCGTGCAGCCGGCAAGCGCGAGACCGCTGGCGGCAAGGGCGGCACTGGAGCTGAGAAGAAATTGACGTCGGCGCATTACGAGGTTCCTGTGCAAATGTGGCATCGATTGCCTGCGCCGGCCCGATCGTGTCCATCCGGACGGGCCGCGCGCGAGGCGCTACAGGATAGCGCGCATGGCCGTCGCCGGGGCAAACGCCAAGCCGGCTGCGGCGGCCACGACCGCTCATCCTTGGGGGTATAGGACCATGCTTCGCGCATCGAGTTCGCACGGCGATGTCAGGATATCCCCACCTGCCGCGCTTCGGTGCAATGCGCATCGGCCCGCTTCGCGAAATTGTTCCATGTCGACCGGGCGCCCGCGACGGCTAAATTGCAAGCATGCGTAAGCGCCCGCCGCCGTGGCATTGCACCGCGTTTATGGCGACCCTCGGCGCCGCCTGCGAGCGTGCGCAAACGCATGACGCCGTGCTAGACTCCGCCGCGCAATCATTCTCATTCTCATGAATTCACGCAAGCACTCACTGCTGACCGCATGGCTTGGCCTCGTCGCCATGTGGCTCATCGTGCTTGCGCCGTTCGTGAGCCAGCTCGTCGCCGCACAGCGCGCGCACGAACCTGACGCCGCGCTCTGCTCGGCGATCCAGCCCGCCCAGACCACGCCGCATCTTTCGCACGACGATGCATTCGGCGCATGCGGCTACTGCCATCTGCTCGAGCATCACGTGGCAATGCCGTCGATCGCCGCGCCCGAGCCGCTTGCCGCGCGCATCGCGGCGCTCGACGAGACCGCACCGGCCGTCACGCGCGACATTCCTCCAGGCGGCTTCCCGTCGGGCAGGCCGCGCGACCCACCCGTCCTTTCCTGAGCCCTGCCGTTACCGGCCGCCTGAACGCGATCTGATTGCGTGCGCAACGAGTACGCACGGCGCGCGCGGCCGCTCGACCCTCGTCTTCAGGAAAGCATTTCATGTCCACGCTCGCCACGCGTGGCGCTGGCGTTCGCTCGTGCGAACGCGCAGCGCCGCGTGCGCCGCGGCACGCCGGGCGCATCGCGCTCGCCGTGCTGCCGCGCGTCTTGCCGCTGTCTGTCGTCGCATACCTCGTTGCGCCCAGCATCGTCCACGCGGCCGATGCCACCGATGCCGCCGGCGCGGCCACTTCGACCGCCACGCTGCCCACCGTCACGGTGAGCGCCAGCGCGGCAGCCGCCGCGACGCCCGCCGTCGATCCCAACCTGCCCGCGACGGTGGAAACCGTCACGCCTGCGCAGTTCGGTAACTGGAACGTCGTCAACACCGAGGACGTCCTCAAATACCTGCCCAATCTCGCGGTGCGCAAGCGCTACGCGGGCGATCTGAATTCGATCATCGCCGTGCGCGGCACGAGCAATACGCAAAGCGCGCGCGGCCTCGTCTACGCCGACGGCCTCCTGCTCTCGAACCTGCTCGGCAACAGCTACAGCTTCCCGCCGCGCTGGTCGATGGTATTCCCCGACCAGATCCAGCAAGTGGACGTGATCTATGGGCCTTATTCCGCGCTCTACCCCGGCAACTCGCTCGGCGCGACCGTGCTCATCACCACGCGCATGCCAAAGCAGTTCGAGGCGACCGCGGACGTGAAGGCGTTCACCCAGCACTTCAGCCTCTACGGCGTAAACCAGAACTTCAACGGCAGTGAGATGAGCGCCTCGATCGGCGACCGCATCGGCAGGTTCTCGTACCTGCTGGGCGTGAACCATCTGGAGAACACCAGCCAGCCGCTGCAGTTCGCCACGCTCGCGAAATCGACGAAACCCGCGCAGGCCGGCGACGTCCCCGTGCATGGCGCGTACGTCTACAACAACCAGACGAACACGCCCACCGTCGTGCTCGGCGTGAACGGCGAAGGCATGCAGCACACGGTGCAGGACCAGTTCAAGCTGCGCATGCAGTACGACTTCACGCCGGTCGTGCAGGGCGGCGCGACGCTCGGCTACTGGCATCAGACCTGGAACAATGCCACATCGACCTTCCTTTACGACGCAAACGGCAACCCCGTCTACAGCGGCAAGGTTTCGATCAATGGCTACGAATACACCATTCCCGCCGCCGCGTTCGCGCCGAGCCGCGGCTGGAGCGAGAACTGGCTCTATGGCGCGACGCTGCGCACGCATCAGGCCACCGGATGGAACGCGGAAGCCATCGCTTCGTACTACGACATAAGCGACAGCGTGGCGCGCACGGCAAACTCGGGCGGCCCGGGCAACGGCCCCGGCGTGATGACGCTCGGCGACGGCACAGGCTGGAAAACGCTCGACCTCAGGACGACGTGGACGCCCGCCACACCCGACGCCGGCCTCGCCGCGCATTGGCTCTCGTTCGGTTACCACTACGACAACTACACGATAGACAACCACACGTACAACACGCTCGCGTGGCGCGACGGCGGCGCGACGAGCTTCGCCAACGCCTTCGCGGGCAAGACCGAAACCCAGGCCGTCTACGCCCAGGACGCGTGGCGTTTCCTGCCGCGCTGGAAGCTCGTCTACGGCGTGCGCTACGAAAACTGGCGCGCCTACGACGGCTATCAGGCGCTCGGCAGCGTGAACGTGCCGTATGCCAGCGTGGGCGACCACCACTTCTCGCCCAAGGCGTCGCTCTCGTTCGACGTGACCGACGACCTCACGCTGCGTGCGTCGATCGCGCGCGCCTATCGCTTCCCCACCGTGAGCGAATTGTTCCAGGGGCAGGTGAACGGCTCCTCCATCGTCAACAACAATCCGCACCTGCGGCCCGAGGACGATCTTTCGAAGGAACTCACCGCCGAATGGGCGCACTGGAACGGTCTCTTTCGCCTGACGCTCTTTCAGGACGACGTAAAGAACACGATCTTCAGCCAGACCGATACGACGGTCATTCCAAACGTCACCAACTTCCAGAACATCGGCAAGGTGCGTTCGCGCGGCGTGGAAACGGGCTACCAGGGCGAGGACGTCGTGCTGCGCGGGCTCGATCTCGCGGCGAATGTGGCATACACCCAGTCCAGGATTCTGGAAAACGCGCAAAACCCGGCGAGCGCCGGCAAGTACTTCTACCGCATTCCGCTGTGGCGCGCGAATCTCGTCGCGACGTACCGCTTCGACGCGCATTCGGCGCTCACACTCGCCGCGCGCTACTCGGGGCGCCAGTACAACACGCTCACCAACACCGACACGAACCCGAACGTGTTCGGCGGCACGAGCACGTACACGGTCGCCGACGTGAAGTACACCTGGCGGCCGACGAAGAAGAGCGAGATAGGCGTGGGCGTCGACAACCTCTTCGACGCGCGCTACTTCGTCTATCACCCCTACCCCGGCCGTACGTTCTACCTCGAAGCGAAGCTCGGCGTTTGAGCGGCACGCTCGCATGCCGCTGCGTTCGCCTTTGCGTTTCCGTTTGAATCATCCATGCAATCGAGCCGCGCTGGCTCGACAAGGAGCACCCGATGTCCACCATTTCCGACCCGGTGAGCGCGCCGCCCACGCGCGCGGCCCAGCCCGGCTACCGCACGCTGTGGCGCTGGCATTTTTACGCTGGGCTCTTCGTCATGCCCTTGCTGCTCGTGCTTGCCGTCACGGGCACGATCTACTGCTTCCAGCCGCAGATCGAACCGCTGCTCTATCCGCACCGGCTCGTGGTTGCGCCCGCGGCCACGCCGCGCCTGCCCGTGGAGGCGCTGCTCGCGCGCGCCCAGGCCGCACTGCCTCCCGGCGCGCGAGCGTTGCGCGCGCACGTCGAAGCGAATCCCTCGCGCAGCGCCGAATTCGTTTTCGCGCTGCCCGGTGCGACGAAGGAGAGCGTCTACGTGAACCCCTATGACGGGGCGGTGCTCGGCACGCTCGACGTCGATCGCCGCTTCATGCAGATCGACCGCATGCTGCATCGCAAGCTCCTGCTCGGCAAGTCCGGCGAGTTGCTCATGGAACTCGCTGCTTGCTGGACGCTCGTGATGATCGCCACCGGCGTTGCGCTCTGGTGGCCGCGCGCGGGCGCCTCATGGCGCGCCGCGCTGCTGCCTCGCGCCGGCACGCGCGGACGCCCCTTCTGGAAGAGCGTGCATGCGAGCGTCGGCATCTGGCTCGCCGTGGGGTCGCTTGCGTTCGTGCTGAGCGGCTTGCCATGGACGGGCTCATGGGGCAAGCAGTTCAAGGCGCTCGCCACGCGGGCGAACCTCGGCGCGCCGCCCGGCGCGTGGGGCGGCGGCCTGGGGCTGAAGTCGTCGCCGAAGTCGTCACTGAACCCGGCGCCGCCGGCTGCGCCGGCCGCCGCAGCGAGTGGCCGCGCCACGGCGGATGCACATGCCAGCCACGCCGACCGCCAGGGACACGCCGGAGAGCATGCGAGCCACGACATGGCGTCGATGCCGGCCATGGTGATGGACGACATGCCGCTGCCGCTCGTGCCGTGGGCCGTGGGCGCGGTGCCCGTGCCGCGCTCCGCGGATGCGCACGCCGGGGCCGGAACGCCGCCGCGCTGGACGCTCGATCAGGTGGTCGCCCAGATGCGTGACCTCGGCGTACGCGACGGTTATGACATCGTGCTGCCCGCGACGCCCGAGGGCGTCTACACCGTCTCGTACTTTCCGCCCGATCCGAAAGCGGAGCGCACCGTGTATATCGACCAGTACAGCGGCGCCGTACTCAGGGACATCCGCTATCAGGATTACGGCGCGGTCTCGCAGGCCATTTCGTATGGCACGTCGCTGCACATGGGCCGCTACTTCGGCCTCGCGAACCAGCTGATCTGCGCGGCGATCTCGCTCGGTCTCGCCGCGCTCGCAGTCACCGGCTTCGCAATGTGGTGGATGCGCCGGCCCGCACGCGCACAAGGTGCAAGCGGTGCACGCGGTGCAACCGGCACGCTGGGCGCGCCGCCACGCGAGCGCGCCGCGCCGCCGCTGCGCGCCTGGAAAACCGGCCTCGTGCTGCTTGGCGTCATGTTTCCGCTGATGGGCGCGACGATGGTCGCGGTCTGGTTGTTCGACCGTCTCGCATTCGGCCGCGCGTAGCGGCTGTCGTCTTCGCGACACCGGCGGCTGCGACAGCACTGCGGTAATCTGCGGACACAATTGCGTCTGAACCTGGCTGCGCCAAATGGTTTCAAACGTATATATCCGGAGATCATCGTGTTGCGGCTAATTTCGGCATTAGGGACGGCCGCAGTTCTCGCAGGCTGCGCCGTCGCTCCCTACCCGGGCTATCCCGGCTACTACGACTATGGGTACGGCTACCCCTACTATTCCGGCTATCCGTATGCCTACGGTTACGACTACTACCCCGGCTATTTCGGCGGAGGGTATGGCGGCATCGCCATTTGGGGCGGCGGCGGTTGCTGCTATCACCACGGGTGGCATGGCGGCGGTCATGGCGGCTGGCACGGCGGCCATGGCGGCTGGCATGGCGGCGGTGGCAGCACCTGGCAAGGCGGCGGTGGCGGCATGGGTCACGGCGGCCATGGCCGCTAGCGTGCCGTGCAGTGAGTCCTCCGCGGCGTAATCCTGAAAGGCCGCAAGGCCGCGACGTCGTGTGCGTCGACGCGCGGCTTACACGCGCCCGCTCACGGGAATCAGCGCTCCCGTAATCGCCTGTGCGTCCGCGCCCAGCAGGAACGCGATCACCGTGGCGATCTCGCGCGGCTGCACCCAGCGCGTGAAATCGGCGTCCGGCATGTCAGCGCGGTTTTGCGGCGTGTCGATGATGCTCGGCAGAATCGCATTCACGGTGACGCCCTTGTCCTTCACTTCCTCCGCGAGCGCTTCCGTCAAGCGCGCCACGCCCGCCTTCGAAGCCGAATAGGCGCCCGTGCCGAGCCCCGCCTTGAGACCCGCGCCCGCGCCGATGTTGACGACGCGGCCCGCACCGCTCTTCACCAGATAAGGCAGCGCGGCCTTCGAGGCATTGAGCGCCGTCTTCACGTTCAAATCGAACATCAGGTCCCAGGTGCGCGCGTCGCCTTGGCCGATGGTCTCCCAGCGAAACGCGCCCGCCACGTTGACGAGCGCGTCGAGGCCGCCGAGGCGCTCGTTCAGCGTGGCGCAGGCGGCCTGCGCGGCCTGCGCCTCGACGAGATCGACGCCAGCGAGGCACAGCGCACCCGCGAGCGCGCCGGGCAGCGCCGCCGCATCGGGCGCAGCGCTGCGGCCGATGAGCGCCACGCGGGCGCCGCGCTCGGCCAGCAGTTGCGCCGTCGCCATGCCAAGACTGCCAAAGCCGCCCGTCACCGCGACTACCTTGCCGTTCAAACCGTTTTCCATGATGCTCCCTCACTAACGTTCTTTCGATGGACCTCGCGTGATCCGTGCGAGCGCCGCTGGTGCCACGCTACGCGCCACGTTACGCGAGGCGCGCCGTTGCATCAACCTCGCGTGCGCACCGTTGCGAGCGCGCGCTGCTTGCGCAGGTTCTCGGTAGTTTCGCCGCCGCCGTCCGCACGCCAGCCCGGCGGCAGGAACACGTAGCGCACGGCGGTCCAGATGTCTTTCGCCGTGAAAACGTCGCGCGCGAGCGTCGCCCAGTGCTCGAATTCGACGACGAACGGATTGCGCGAGCGCACGGGCGTGACGAGACCGTAACGGCAGGGCTCATCGGCACGCTCTTCCACATACGTGCCGAACAGGCGGTCGAAAACGATCAGGACTCCACCATAGTTCGCATCGAGGTAGTCGACGTTGGACGCATGATGCACGCGATGATTCGACGGCGTGTTGAACACATACTCGAGCCAGCCGAGCCTGGGAATCCACGTGTTGTGCAGCCAGAACTGATAGAGCAGGTTGAACGAAAGGATGGCGAGCACGACTTCGGGGCGCACGCCCAGCCACACGAGCGGCGCGAAAAACATGACCGGGCCGGTGAGCTTGCCGGTCCAGCCAAGGCGGTAGGCCGACGAGAGCGTCAACTGGTTGGGCGAATGATGAACGGCGTGCGTGGCCCAGAAGAAGCGAATGCGGTGCGAGGCGCGGTGATACCAGTAATAGCAGAACTCCTGTCCCACGAACACGAGCAGCACGAGTGCAACGCTGTCGAAATTCAGCGTGAAAAGCCGGTGTTCCCATGCGAAATCGAAGATGGGTGTGGCTAGCGAGAGCGGCAGGAGTGCGAAGAGCTTGCGGCCCGCGAGGTCGGCGAGCGAGAGCCAAACCTCAGACCAATCGAAAGCCGCCCCTCCCGCTGTTTCGCGGCGCTTTCTGAAGGTCAGCACGCACGCC
>DATBXG010000407.1:0-3907 GCA_036514415.1 Paraburkholderia sp. | reverse complement strand
CGCGCGGAACTCGCACCACTCTTCCCGTGCGGCATCGACTGCTATCTGGTCTGCGGCGACACGCTGATCGGCCTGCCGCGCACAACTCACGTGGAGCTCAACTAATGTACGTTGCCGTCAAAGGTGGAGAGCGCGCGATCGAAGCATCGTGGCGCCTGCTCGACAAGGCGCGCCGCGGCGACACGCAGCTTGCCGAACTGAGCGTCGCGCAGATTCGCACGCAGTTGCGGCTCGCCGTCGCGCGCGTGATGACGGAAGGTTCCGTCTACGATGAAGAACTGGCTGCGCTCGCGATCAAGCAGGCAGCGGGCGATCTCGTCGAAGCGATTTTCCTGTTGCGCGCGTATCGCACGACGCTGCCGCGCTTCGGCTACACGCAGCCGGTCGATACGGAAGCCATGCACATCGAGCGGCGCATCTCCGCGACGTTCAAGGACGTGCCCGGCGGCCAGATGCTTGGCGCAACCTACGACTACACGCAGCGTCTGCTCGATTTCACGCTGCTGGCCGAAGGCGACGACGAAAGCACGCCGCCATTCAGGCGCGCTGAAGGCGTTCAACGGGAGGCCATGCCGCGCGTCGTCTCGCTGCTGGACAAGGAAGGGCTGATCGAACAGGAACGCGTGTCCGACGCCGCGTCCGAACCCGGCGATCTGTCGCGCGAACCGCTGGCGTTTCCCGCGAGCCGCGCGACGCGCCTGCAAAACCTCGCGCGCGGCGACGAAGGCTTCCTGCTCGCAATGGGCTACGCCACGCAGCGCGGCTACGCGCACTCGCACCCGTTCGCGGGCGAGATCCGCTTTGGTTCGGTCTCCGTAGAAATGGTGCTGGACGAACTGGATGAAGCCGTCGAGATCGGCGAAATCGAGCTGACCGAGTGCCAGATGATCAACCAGTTCGCAGGCGCAAAAGACGTGCCGCCGAAATTCACGCAAGGCTACGGTCTCGCGTTCGGCCATTCGGAGCGCAAGGCGATGGCGATGGCGCTCGTGGATCGCGCGCTGCGCGCCGAGGAGCTGGGCGAGACGATCGCCTCGCCCACCCAGGACATCGAATTCATGCTCTCGCATAGCGACAACGTGGAGGCCTCGGGCTTCGTTCAGCACCTGAAGCTGCCGCACTACGTGGACTTTCAGTCCGAGCTGGAACTCGTGCGGCGGCTGCGCGCACAGCACGAAGAAAACGCCGATGCCGGCGCGCCGAACAAGGAGGCCGCATGAACGCGCCCGATACCTTGCGAACCACAGCAGCCGAAGTCGCATCGCACGAAACGCAGGCCGTTTCCGGCTACAACTTCGCGTACCTCGACGAACAGACCAAGCGCATGCTGCGCCGCGCGCTCCTCAAGGCCGTTGCCGTGCCGGGCTATCAGGTGCCGTTCGCCTCGCGCGAAATGCCGCTGCCCTATGGCTGGGGCACGGGCGGCATTCAGGTGACGGCGGCCATCATCGGCGCGAAGGACACGCTCAAGGTCATCGACCAGGGCTCGGACGACACCACGAACGCCGTGAACATCCGCCGCTTCTTCGCACGCACCACGGGCGTGGCCACCACGCGCCGCACGAGTGAGGCGTCGATCGTCCAGACGCGCCACCGCATTCCCGAATCGCCGCTCACGGACAAGCAGATTCTCGTCTACCAGGTGCCGATGCCCGAGCCGCTGTTCCGGCTCGAACCGCGCGTGGCCGAATGCAAGAAGCTGCATGCGCTCGCCGACTACGGCCTCATCAGCGTGAAGCTTTATGAGGACATCGTGCAGCACGGCAGCATCGCCACGACCTACGACTACCCCGTGACGGTGAACGGCCGCTATCTCACGTCGCCCTCGCCGATCCCGAAGTTCGACAACCCCAAGCTCCACATGAACGCCGCGCTGCAGTTGTTCGGCGCGGGACGCGAACGCCGCATCTACGCGATTCCGCCCTACACGCCGGTGAAGAGCCTCGACTTCGACGATCACCCGTTCGAAGTGCAGCGCTGGGAGCACGCGTGCGCGCTGTGCGGCTCGCGCGAAAGCTTCCTCGACGAGATGATCGTCGACGACTCGGGCAAGCGCATGTTCGTCTGCTCGGACAGCGACTACTGCCACGAGCGCCGCGAAGATATCGATGCTCGCGCAACGAACGAATCCGGAGAAAACGCATGACGCCGCTGCTCAGCGCAAGAGCGCTCACGAAGCAGTACGGCGGCCGCAACGGCTGCCGCGACGTGAGCTTCGATCTGTATCCCGGCGAGGTGCTGTGCATCGTCGGCGAGTCGGGCTCGGGCAAGACCACGCTGCTCAACACGCTCGCGCTACGCACCGAAGCCGATTCGGGCGCGCTGCACTACACGGGCGCGAACGGCGAAACGCTCGACCTGCGCACGCTTTCCGAGCCGCGCCGGCGCCTGCTGGCGCGCACCGAATGGGGCTTCGTCCAGCAGAATCCGCGCGATGGGCTGCGTGCTGGCGTCTCCGCCGGCGCCAACATCGGCGAGCCGCTCATGGCCGTGGGCGCGCGCCATTACGGGCAGATCCGCCACACCGCGCAGCAATGGATGCAGCGCGTGGAGCTGGACGCCATGCGCATCGACGAACTGCCCTCGGCGTTTTCGGGCGGCATGCAGCAGCGCCTGCAGATTGCGCGCAATCTCGTGACCGGGCCGCGCCTCGTCTTCATGGATGAGCCCACCGCGGGCCTCGACGTGTCCGTGCAGGCGCGCCTGCTCGACCTGCTGCGCACGCTCACGACCACGCTGCATCTTTCGGTGCTGATCGTCACGCACGACATTGGCGTGGCGCGTCTGCTCGCGCATCGTTTGATGGTGATGCAAGGCGGCACGGTGGTCGAATCGGGCCTGACCGACCAGGTGCTGGACGACCCGCAACATCCCTATACGCAGACGCTGGTGGCCTCCGTGCTGCCGGTCTAGGATGATCGACATGACTTTCACTTCATCATCGGCCCTCGCGCAGGGCGCGCAGCGCGGCACGCACGCGTTCATCGAACGCCCCGCGCTCATGCTGCGCGCCGAAGACGTGCGCAAGACGTTCACGCTGCACGGCCAGGGCGGCATCGGCATCGAAGCGCTCGCGGGCGTTTCGCTCGACGTGGAGCGCGGCGAATGCATCGTGCTGGTCGGCCCCTCGGGCGCGGGCAAGAGCACTTTTTTGCGCTGCCTGTACGGCAACTATCTCGCGAGCGGCGGTTCGATCGCGATCCGCGACGAAGGCGCGCCGCTCGAGCATCTGGAAATCACGGGCGCCGCGCCGCACGACATCCTGCGCCTGCGCCGCAACGTGGTGGGCTACGTGAGCCAGTTCTTACGCGTGATTCCGCGCGTGAGCGCGCTCGATATCGTGGCCGCGCCGCTCGTCTCGCGGGGCGTGGAAGAGGACGAAGCACGCGAGCGGGCACAAACGCTGCTCGCGCGCCTGAACGTGCCGCGCCGCTTGTGGCCGCTCGCGCCCGCCACGTTCTCGGGCGGCGAGCAACAGCGCGTGAACATCGCGCGGGGCCTGATCGCGCAGCACCGCGTGCTGCTGCTCGACGAACCGACGGCATCGCTCGACGCGGAAAACCGGGAAGTCGTCGCGAGCCTGATTGGCGAGGCGCGCGAGCGCGGCGCGGCGATCGTCGGCGTGTTCCACGACGAGGACACGCGCGTGCGCGTCGCCACGCGCGTGCTCGAACTGACCGCGCCTCGCACGCAAACGCCGCTCACGGCCGCTGCGTGAATCCTGACTGAACACTGAACACCGATATCTGATACGGAGCCTGACGATGTTGATCAAGAACGCTCGCATCGTGACGCGAGACGACGTTTTCACCGGCACGCTAAGCGTGGAAGACGGCAAGATCCGCGACATCTCGCGCGGTTCGACCGCCGCGCCCGAAGCCGAAGACTGGGAAGGCGACTTCCTGCT
>DATBXG010000406.1:0-3551 GCA_036514415.1 Paraburkholderia sp. | reverse complement strand
AAAGGAAGCGGCGGGCAAGCGCGTGGTGATCTTCGGATTGCCGGGCGCATTCACGCCGACGTGCTCCGCGAAGCACGTGCCGGGCTATGTCGAGCACTACGACGCGCTGCGCGCGGCCGGTGTCGACGAGGTCTGGTGCGTGTCCGTCAACGACGCGTTCGTCATGGGCGCGTGGGGACGCGATCAGCGTACCTCGGGCAAGGTACGCATGATGGCCGACGGCAGCGCGGCGTTGACTCGTGCACTCGGACTGGAGCAGGATTTGTCGGCGCGTGGCATGGGAATCCGCTCCCAGCGCTATGCGATGGTGGTCGACGACGGCGTGGTCAAGACGCTGAACGTCGAAGCACCCGGCAAGTTCGAAGTGAGCGATGCCGCGAGCATACTTGCCACGTTGACCCGCGCATGAACGCGTTGGCGGCCTCGCGTTGCCTCGACGCAACGTGAAAACGCGACGCAAATGTGACAGGCGATTACGTGAGCCCAGCGGGCCGATCACCCCGGGAACGCCTCCGTTCCGGGCATCGGCCCGCCCTCCATCCCGATTGGGTAATACGGGGAAACAGTTTGTCACGCCGGCGAGAACGACGGACATGCCGCAACTGGAGTATACTCCGTGCTATGAATTAAGAAGTCCCGATTGGGATTTCCAATAAGCAGAGAAACCATGTTGAAGCAGCGAACCATCAAATCGATCGTGAAGACAGTCGGCATCGGCCTGCATTCGGGCCGCAAGGTCGACCTGACGCTCCGTCCGGCGGCGCCGAACACGGGCATCGTGTTTTCGCGCGTGGATTTGCCCACGCCGGTGGACATCCCCGCATCGGCAATGGCGATTGGCGACACGCGCCTCGCGTCGGTGCTGCAGAAAGACGGCGCACGTGTCTCGACGATCGAGCACCTCATGTCGGCCTGTGCGGGCCTTGGCATCGACAACCTCTACGTCGACGTGACCGCCGAGGAAATTCCGATCATGGACGGCAGCGCGGCTTCGTTCGTGTTCCTGATCCAGTCGGCGGGTATCGAAGAGCAGAACGCGCCCAAGAAGTTCATCAAGGTCAAGAAGCCGGTCGAGATCCGCGACGGCGACAAGTTTGCGCGCCTCGATCCCTATTTCGGCTTCAAGCTCAAGTTCACGATCGACTTCCGCCATCCGGCCGTCGACAAAACGGGCCAGGCGCTCGAAGTGGACTTCGCGAACACCTCGTATGTGCGCGAAATCGCGCGCGCCCGCACGTTTGGCTTCGCGCACGAAGTCGAGATGATGCGCGAGCTGGGGCTCGCGCGCGGCGGCAGCATGGACAACGCGATCGTGCTGGACGAGTACCGCATCCTGAACAACGACGGCCTGCGCTACGACGACGAGTTCGTGAAGCACAAGATGCTCGACGCGATCGGCGACCTCTATGTGGTCGGCCATCCGCTGCTGGCGGCTTACGACGCGTACAAGTCGGGCCACGGCCTGAACAACGCGCTGCTGCGCGAACTGCTCGCGCACGAGGACGCCTACGAAATCGTCACGTTCGACGATCCGCAGAAGGCGCCGCGCGGCTTCGGCTACGAGGCACAGACGGCATTCGCCTGAGTTTCTTTCGGGATTTGCCAGTGAGAAGGGCGGCTCCATGCCGCCCTTTTTCTTTTCGCGCGACGCGATGTGATTTGCGTGCGCCGGATCAGCGCTTTTTTGTGTGGCGCGCCGCCATCCTGGCCAGTGCGGCCTGCAGCGGCGAGGGCTCCAGCGTTTCGCTGAGCGTCTGGAGCGCGGCCGCGCCAGCCGGCGTCATCCGCGCCTGCTTGGGCGGCGCGGGGTCCTTCACGGCCTGCGGACGCACGCGGATGCGCACGCTTTCCAGCGCCCAGCCGCGCGCCTGCAGGTCAGCCACGAGCCGCGGCTCCAGATGGCGCAGCCGCGCAGCGAGCGCGTTGTGCGCGGCGAAGAGGGCCAGCGTGCCGTCCTTGATGAAGCCCGGCTCCACGCTCGCGGCGAGATAGTCGGGCAGCAGCGCATTCAGGTCGCGCTGAAGCGCCGCGATCTGCTCTACGCCGGCGCGCAAGGGCGCGAACGCGTCCGTGCGGCTCAGCACTTCGGCGAGCGGCTGCGGGGCGCGCGGTCCCCTGGACCTTGAAAACGGCGAAAAACGGCTCATGTGGCGTAAGGATGGACGAGCGCGCAGGCGGCGCCGCGTGGCTGAGCACGGCTAACCGCGCTGCGGGACTTCGATGCCGCCATTGTAGCTTGCGCACCGGCCATCCACGCGCCTTCGGGCCATTCGGCCAGGGCCGCGTCGCGGCCCTTCGCCGCAAGGCGGGAAGGCCGTCCGTGCGGGCATTGCGTGCGCCAGAGCCGTCTTCGCGCTGACACAGGCGGGTGAGGGGGCGCGTGCTAAAATGCCCGATTCGAATCCACCATTTTTGGGCTTAAGCCGCCGAGGTCCTTCCGGTTCCGGGTTGCTCGTCGCGCATGCAGCGTAGACGGTGCGCGATCAGCTCAACCCGCCCTCAGGAATCCCGGCCGAAGCCGCGACGCAGACACCGATCCGATGACCACCGGTTTCTTACAGAAAATCTTTGGCAGCCGCAACCAGCGCCTGATCAAGCAATATCAGAAGACGGTCGTGGCGATCAACGCGCTCGAACCGAAGATCGAGCAGTACACCGACGAGCAGCTGCGCGCGAAGACGGTCGAGTTCCGTGAGCGCGTGGCCAAGGGCACGTCGCTCGACGAGCTGCTGCCCGAGGCGTTCGCCGTTTGCCGCGAGGCGAGCAAGCGCGTGCTGAAGATGCGCCACTTCGACGTGCAGCTGATCGGCGGCATGGTGCTGCATTACGGCAAGATCGCCGAAATGCGCACCGGCGAAGGCAAGACGCTCGTCGCGACGCTCGCCGCCTACCTGAACGCGCTGTCCGGCCGCGGCGTCCACGTCGTGACCGTGAACGACTACCTCGCGCAGCGCGACGCCGAGTGGATGGGCCGCCTCTACAACTTCCTCGGCCTCTCCGTCGGCATCAACCTGTCGCAGATGGACCATGCGATGAAGCAGCAGGCTTACGCTGCGGACATCACGTACGGCACGAACAACGAGTTCGGCTTCGACTACCTGCGCGACAACATGGTCTACGAGACCGAAGCGCGCGTGCAGCGTGCGCTGAACTTCGCCGTGGTCGACGAGGTGGACTCGATCCTGATCGACGAAGCGCGTACGCCGCTCATCATCTCGGGCCAGGCCGAAGACCACACCGAACTCTATGTGCGCATGAACGCGCTGCCGCCGCTGCTCGAACAGCAGATCGGCGAAGAGAAGGCCGATGGCACGGGCGTGGAAAAACCGGGCGACTACACGCTCGACGAAAAGGCGCGCCAGGTGTTCCTCACCGAATCGGGCCACGAGAAGGCCGAGCGCATGCTCGCGGAGTGGGGCCTGATCGGCCAGGGCGAAAGCCTCTACGCGCCGCAGAACATCACGCTGATGCACCACGTGTACGCCGCGCTGCGCGGCCACACGCTGTTCCACAAGGACCAGCACTACGTGGTGCAGAACGGCGAAGTCATC
>DATBXG010000405.1:0-2259 GCA_036514415.1 Paraburkholderia sp. | reverse complement strand
TTTCTCGAGCCCGCCAAGAAACATCGCTTCGTCGATTTCGATGTTCCAGGCCATCAATGTGCGGATCGCACGCTCATGCGCGGGCGCCGATCGCGCCGTTACCAGCGCGGTGCGAATGTGCATCGGCGCGGCTTCGTCGGCGAGCGTCTGCAGACGGTGCAGCGCCTTGAGCAAAGGCTTCAGGGGTCCGTCGGCGAGCGGCAGATCCTTGTTGTCGGTCTCGTGACCGACGAATGCTCCCAACCCATCCTTCTGAAACACGCGCTCCGCTTCGTCGGAAAACAGCACGGCGTCGCCGTCGAAGGCAATGCGGATTTCGTCCGGATACTTGCCCGCCATTTTCGCTGATTCGGGCAACACGCGTGCGGCGGGGAATCCGGCCGCTAACGCGTCGCGCACGTCGTCCTGATTCGCCGACAGAAATAGCGACGCATTCAGCGGCTTCAGATACGCAAACGGCGCGCGGCCGCGCGTGAACACGCCGCGCTCGATTGCGAGCCCATGTTCGCGGCACGAGCTGAACGCGCGCAGGCCGCTGATGGGATCGCTGCGTGACAGAATCACCACTTCGACGCGATGCGCGCCCGCATTCAGCGCCAGCAGCTTGCGAATCAGCGGAAACGCGACGCCGGGCTTGGCCGGCACGTTCAGCCGTTCGCGCTGCAGTGTTTCGTACGCACGCAGATCGCCTTCCTCGTACACCCGGTTTTCTTCCTCGAAATCGAACAGCGCGCGCGAGGAGATCGCCACCACCAGCTTGTCGTTGAGCGAAAAAGCCATGCGCGAAGCTTATGCGAGGAACAGACGGTACACGGGGTTCGACGTCTCTTCCCAATACGGATAGCCGAGCGTCGCGAGGAAGCGCGCGAATTCCGCGTCTTCCGCCGACGGCACCTGAATGCCGACGAGAATCGAACTGTAGTCCGCGCCCTGATTCCGGTAATGGAACAGGCTGATATTCCAGTTCGGCGCCATCGACGACAGGAACTTCATCAGCGCGCCGGGCCGCTCCGGAAACTCGAAGCGGAACAGGCGCTCGTCGTGCGCGAGCGGTGAGCGTCCGCCGACCATGTAGCGGATGTGCTGCTTCGACAGTTCGTCGCCTGTCAGGTCGACGGTCGCGAAGCCGTGCTCTTCGAACGTGCCCGCGATCTGCGCCGACTCGCCGCGATTGCGGATCTGCACGCCGACGAAGATATGGGCGGAGTTCGCGTCCGCGATACGGTAGTTGAACTCGGTGACGCTGCGCGTGCCGACCAGTTCGCAGAAGCGCTTGAAGCTGCCGCGCTCTTCGGGAATCGTCACCGCGAACACGGCCTCGCGCGCTTCGCCGACCTCGGCGCGCTCCGCGACGAAGCGCATGCGGTCGAAGTTCATGTTCGCGCCGGACGTGACGGCGATCAGCGTCTGGTTCTCGATGCCTTCGCGCTCGGCATACTGCTTCGCGCCCGCGACGGCGAGCGACCCGGCCGGCTCCAGCACGCTGCGCGTGTCCTGGAAGACGTCCTTGATCGCGGCGCACAGCGCGTCGGTGTCCACGGTCAGCACGTCGTCGAGGTATTCGCGGCACAGGCGGAAGGTTTCCTCGCCCACGAGCTTCACGGCCGTGCCGTCGGAGAACAGGCCGACCTCGGTGAGTTCCACGCGCTCGCCCGCCTTCATCGACTGCGCCATCGCGCAGGAATCGTCGGTCTGCACGCCGATCACGCGGATCTCGGGGCGCACGGCCTTCACGTAGGCGGCGACACCCGCGGCCAGCCCGCCGCCGCCGATCGGCACGAAGATCGCGTGAATCGGGGCCTGATGCTGGCTCAGCACTTCCATCGCCACGGTGCCCTGGCCGGCGATCACATGGGGATCGTCGAAGGGATGGACGAAGGTCAGGCCGCGCGCCTCCTGCAGCCGCACGGCGTGGGCGTAGGCGTCGCTGTAGGACTCGCCCGCCTGCACGACCTCGACGGTCGCGCCGCCATGCGCGCGCACGGCGTCGACCTTCACTTGCGGCGTGGTGACGGGCACACAGATCACAGCCTTCACGCCGAGCTTCGCCGCCGAAAGCGCCACGCCCTGGGCGTGATTGCCCGCCGAGGCGGTGATCACGCCGCGCTCGAGCTGCGCGGGCGTGAGATGGGCCATCTTGTTGTAGGCGCCGCGCAGCTTGAAGGAGAACACCGGCTGGTTGTCCTCGCGCTTGAGGAACACCGCGTTGCGCAGGCGCGCCGAGAGGTTCGGGGCGCGCTCGAGTTCGGTCTCGCGGGC
>DATBXG010000404.1:0-5508 GCA_036514415.1 Paraburkholderia sp. | reverse complement strand
TGCGGGCGGTGGCGCGCACGCCGAATGGGCAGAGCAGATCGTGGGTGTGTTGCGTGAGCGCTCGCCACTCTCGATGGCGGTGTCGCTCGAAGTGGTGTCGCGCGCGGAAGGAACGATGGCCGACTGTCTGCGACGCGATCTCGATCTCACACGATCGAGCTTCGCGATCGGCGACGTGATGGAAGGCATCCGCGCGCGCATCATCGACAAGGACAATCACCCGCAGTGGCGTTTCGCGAGTATCGAGGACGTGCGCCGCGAAGCGGTCGAGCGGATGTTCGAGAGTCCGTGGAGCGGGACGGAGCATCCGCTACGCGAGCTCAACGGCTGAGCGGACGGGCGAGGGGAAAAGGCGGAGGGGACACAGGCCGTGCATCGCGCACGGCCTGCAGGTGTTCGTACGCGAGGTCAGTCTTCCGCGGTTTCGCTCATGAACGCGCGCATGAAAACGAGCGCGCCCCAGCCCCACATCGCGTTCGATGCGAAGCCCGTTGCGAGGCGCGGCAACATGTTGCCGCTCGGCCAGATACCGCGCAGCGGATCGACGACGAACACCATCGCGGCGGTCAGGACGAGGCCGCCGAAGACGAACGCCTGAACCCACGGTGCGGGCCGCGAGGGCGACACGCGCAGCAGCCACGCCATCAGCACGGCCCAGATGGCGCTCCAGATCGCGTTTGCAAGGAATTCCGGCAGCCCGAGGGGCAGGAACGGGGCCGTCGAAAATCCCGCCACGTCGACGACCTGCGCGGCGTGCAGTAACGCGAGCGTCGCCTCGCGAAAGAAGAGCGACGCCAGAAAGCCGGATACGAACGGCAGAATCAGTTTTTGCATGTAATCGTGCGAGAGCTTGCCTGGCCTCGCCGCTTTCTGCGCTTTCACGCGCGGCGTGCCGGTGTTTTTGTGGGTGCGTGCGCCATTATATCGGCGCGCGGTGCGGCGGGGCGCGCCGTATGCTAAAGCGTCGGGCAAAGCACGAAAGTGGAAAACCTAAGCTCAAATAAATCGTTCTAAAGGGCGAGGGCCCTCCCTAGACTGGTTCCCCATGAAGACGGCGCCGCCGTCACACGGCGCTGCGCGAGGCGCACGGGGAACGCGCCGGCGCATTCCGTCTGCTGTCGAATCCTTTCAACCCAGCCTTGAGCGGCGCGTTCATTTGCGCGGCGCGCGCGCATGCTCGCGCCCGTTTGTGCCCGATTTGCCCGCTTGCTGGCGGGACTCACCCGATTCGCATTTTGAAATTACAGGCAGGAGCAACGCATGAATGTGTTCTGGTTCATCCCGACCCACGGCGACAGCCGCTATCTGGGCACGACCCAGGGCGCGCGCGCTGCCGATCTCGCGTACTTCCAGCAGATCGCCGTCGCCGCCGATACGCTCGGCTACGAGGGCGTCCTGCTGCCCACGGGCCGCTCGTGCGAGGACGCCTGGGTCGTGGCGTCGAGCCTCATCGCCGCGACGCGGCGCCTGAAGTTTCTCGTGGCGATCCGGCCGGGACTCTCGTCACCGGCGCTCTCCGCGCGCATGGCCGCCACCTTCGACCGGCTCTCGAACGGTCGCCTGCTCATCAACGTCGTGACGGGCGGCGATACGACCGAGCTGGAAGGCGACGGCCTCTTCGTCGATCACGACACGCGCTACGCCATCACCGATGAGTTCCTGCACATCTGGCGCAAGCTGCTCGCGGCTTCGCACGCGAACGAAGCGATCGACTTCGAAGGGCGCCATCTGCGCTCGGTGGGCGGCAAGGTGCTGTATCCGCCGGCGCAGCATCCGCATCCGCCGCTGTGGTTCGGCGGCTCGTCGCCGGCCGCGCACGCCATGGCGGGCGAGCATATCGACACCTATCTGACCTGGGGCGAGCCGCCCGAAGCGGTCGCGCGCAAGATCGCCGACATTCGCGCGCGTGCGGCAGAGCATGGCCGCACGATCCGCTTCGGCATCCGTTTGCACGTGATCGTGCGCGAGACCGAAGACGAAGCGTGGGCCGCCGCCGAGAAGCTCATCAGCCACCTCGACGACGACACTGTGGCGCGCGCCCAGGCCGCGTTCGCGAAGATGGATTCGGAGGGCCAGCGCCGCATGGCCGCGCTGCACGGCGGCAAGCGTGGCACGCGCAAGGATCTCGAGGTCTATCCGAACCTGTGGGCAGGCGTGGGCCTCGTGCGCGGCGGCGCGGGCACGGCACTCGTCGGGAATCCTGAACAGGTGGCCGCGCTCATGAAGGAGTATGCGGAGCTTGGCATCGAGACGTTCATTCTGTCCGGCTATCCGCATCTGGAGGAATCGTACCGATTTGCGGAGCTCGTGTTCCCGCTGCTGCCGGGGCGCGCTGCGAAGGGCGCGGCCGGCCCGCTTTCGGGGCCGTTCGGCGAAGTAGTCGGCAATCACTTTCTGCCGAAGGCGAGCCAGAGCTGAGAGGCCCGACAAATGCAGTAATCGTGGAGGATGCGACGATGACGCAATCCGCAGTGACAGAAGTGGAAGAAGTGGCAGTCGCACCCGCAAGAGGCGCGGCCGGTGACGCCGCCGCGCGCGCAATGCACGCGTTCGCGCGCGCGAGCCGGCGTCGGCTCGCACCCTGGCTCGTGCCGCTGGCGATCCTCCTGATCTGGGAGCTGGCGGCGAAAAGCGGCGCACTCTCGACGCGTGTGCTGCCCGAGCCGCTCGCCGTGGTGCGGGCCGCATGGTCGCTGATCGAATCGGGAGAAATGTGGCAGGACGTGCGCGTGAGCACCTGGCGCGCGCTCTCTGGCTTCGCGAGCGGCGGCGGCATCGGGCTCGTGCTCGGGCTGGCTACCGGCCTCTTCAAGCCCGTGGAAACCGCGCTCGATTCGACTGTTCAGATGGTCCGCAATATTCCGGCGCTCGCCATGATTCCGTTAGTGATCCTCTGGTTCGGCATTGGCGAGGAGGCAAAGGTGTTTCTCGTCGCGCTGGGCGTTTTCTTTCCCGTGTACGTGAACACGTTCCACGGCATACGCTCGGTGGACGCCAATCTCGTCGAGATGGCGCGTAGCTATGGGCTCAAGGGCTTCGCGCTCTATCGCGAAGTGATATTGCCGGGGGCGTTGCCGTCGATTCTCGTTGGCGTGCGCTTTGCGCTCGGCCTGATGTGGGTGACGCTGATCGTGGCCGAAACGATCTCCGCGCAGTCGGGCATCGGCTACATGACGATGAACGCGCGCGAATTCCTGCAAACCGATGTGGTGGTGGTCGGCATCCTGCTCTATGCGGCGCTCGGCAAGCTCGCCGACTGGCTCGCGAAGTGGCTCGAGCGGGTGGCGCTGCGCTGGCACCCCGCGTATCAACAGGAGGGCGAAGCATGAGCGCGAGCCAGCTGGCGCCGGGCTACCGCGCAAGGCGCGGCACTTTCGAGCGCGTGCATGCGCGCGAGCGCAGCGACAAGGTACAGGGCGCGCATGAGGGCGCGGCGTTGCGCACGACTGCGCGCGCACGGGACGCTGCCGTTGAACTGCGCGGCGTGGGAAAACGCTATGGCGAGCGCGTCGTGCTGAACGGCTTCGATCTCGCGATCGAGCGCGGCAGTTTCGTCTCGATCGTCGGGCGCAGCGGATGTGGCAAGTCCACCTTGCTGCGTTTGATCGCCGGCCTCGAAACCGCGGACGAGGGCGCCGTGGAGCGGCGCGGCGCAGATGGCGCGGTGCTCGACACACGCATCATGTTTCAGGACGCGCGCCTTTTGCCCTGGAAAACCGTGCTGCAGAACGTAATGCTCGGACTCGGGCGCGGCGCGCGCGAGGACGCCCGCGCGGTGCTGAACGAAGTCGGCCTGCTCGCGCGCGCCGACGAGTGGCCCGCACGCCTCTCGGGCGGCCAGCGCCAGCGCGTGGCGCTCGCCCGCGCGCTCGTGCATCGTCCGAGCCTGTTGCTGCTCGACGAACCGCTCGGCGCACTCGACGCGCTGACGCGCCTCGAGATGCACGCGCTGATTGAGCGCCTGTGGCGCGAGCATCGCTTCACCGCGCTGCTGGTGACGCACGATGTGCACGAGGCCGTCGCGCTCGGCGACCGGATTCTGCTCGTCGAGGCGGGGCGCATCGCGCTCGATGAGGCCGTGCCGCTCGAGCGCCCGCGTGCGCGCGTCGACGCGCGTTTCGCCGCGCTCGAAGAAAGCGTGCTGCAGCACCTGCTTGGCCATGGCTCGCAGTAAACCAGCGGGCGGCCTTCCGGCGTGAAACCTTGAATCATTGATCAGCAATCCTCTCTTTCATACTCGAACTCACGGAGCCGAATCTATGAGCATTACCGCCATCAACGTGCGCAACCAGTTTCGCGGCAAGATCAAGGAGATCATTCGCGGGCCCGTCGTTTCGGAAGTCGACGTCGACACGGCGTTCGGCGTCGTGACCTCGGTGATCACCACGCGCTCGATCGACGAACTCGAGTTGAAGGTGGGCTCGGAAGTGGTTGCACTGGTGAAGTCCACGGAGGTGTCGATCGCGCGGCTCTGACGCGCGACGCGCGCGTTCGAAGTGCTACGATGAACCGTCAGCGGAAGGACGGAGAGGCGATCATGGAGCCGAAGGGCATCGACATGGGCGACTACCAGGAGCGCTACAAGGACTACGACATCGAAGTCGCGGTCGAGCAGGTGCTCACGGGGGTGAAGGCGCACTATCGCGTGCTGAAGGGCGATACGGTCGTGGAGGACTGGCAGCTCGTGCATATCACGCGCCTCTGGTCCACCGAGCATGCGGCGGCAGAGGCCGGCTTCGAAGCGGCGCGCGCGTGGATCGATGCGCGTGGCGCGCAGGCGATCTAGCGCCTGCCTTGCGAGCCGGCAGGCGGCGAGTGCTTCGCTCGACGCTCTGCATCGGCGAACATGTCGCGCAGGTGTTGCCGGTCGGCGTCGGTGAGGTGCGCAGCGGCGGCCGGCATGGTGAGTACCAGTTTCAGCGTGAGGCTGCCGCGCGCGCCGTGACGGTCCGATAGCCCGAGACCCGGCAGACGGATCGGCGTGCCCGGGTTCGCATTGGCGGGAATCTTCACTTCGATGGTGCGGCCCAGGACCTTCGCGCGAATGCCGCCGCCCAACATGGCCGTCACGCAGTCGATCTGAATCTCGCAGGCGAGATCGAGCCCGTTGCGCGTGAAGCCCGGGCCACAGACGATGGAGAGCGAGAAAGTCGCGTCCCCGGGCGGGCCGCCGCTCACCCCGGGATGACCGCCGCCTTCCACCACCAGGCGTTGACCGTCCCACGCCCCGCGAGGAATCTCGACGACGTGGGACTTGCGCCAGGTCTGCACGCCCGTGCCGTGACACTGCTCGCAAAGCACGCCACGATCTTCCCGCTGGCACGCGAGACATGGGCCTTTGACGGGGTAGTGCGCTTCTACTCCGCCGCCATCGATCGCGACTTCGAGCGGCACGAAAAGCTCGACCAGGCAGTTCGCGCCGCGCATTGGCGGCGGCGCGCGGCGCTGGCGCGGCGGGGCTTCGCTGCTGCGGGTCGGGCTGGCTGACGCAGCGCCAGCGGCTGTCCT